>CALRJJ020000093.1:0-10960 GCA_943367505.1 Flavobacterium psychrophilum
ATATGAGCTTGGCTTCAAGCTCTCCGGCAACTCGTGAGTTAAAGCTACTCGTTAGGGACTGAGCAAACTTTCGATAGTTTTCCAAAGCAGCTATGTCTTGGGGCGAGAGATTAGCAGGGCAAGTTTCACGTCTTGCCAATTCGTGGCCACGCCTAAGCTCGGTTAACTGTTCTAAACTAGCGTTCTTAAGTGCTCTAACGACACCGTCTTTATCAGTACCAAAAAGGCCTTGATTGAACTCAACCAAAGTACTAGTCTTAACTTCCCCGCCATCAGCTATGTCTTGAGCTGTCTTCAGATCTTTGCCCGCAAACGCCAAAGACAGCAATTCGGTATTGCCGCGTCTTTTGAATAGCTCTCTTGCCTCCGGGCTAGTTGCTAAGGCCACCCGTAGTAAATCCAAATCTTTAGTCTTAAGTGCTTCAGCTCCCAGCTGGCAAGCAATTTCTGGGTCTTTTGCTCTAGCTTCACTTCCCTGCATAAGTATCTGGATAGAACTCTTGTCTGCTTCTGGCACACGTTGATTGTCAAACAGCAAAACTGCAAGTGTCTTTCCCCTGGTGAGCATACTTTCTTGATTAGCAGCTTCTATTTGTGCACTATTGAGAATCGACAGCTGATTTTTCAGTTCTCTAAAACCCTCTGGAGTGCCTCTCAAGGCAGCCGCTTCTAATCGCATCAATTTGCTCTCTGGTGCCTCAATAAGCAATCGTAGAGAATCAGCATCAGTAGTAGAAAGTCGCGCTTCAATATCCTTCATCAAGTTAGCGTTGGGGTTGTCCTTATCAGACTTGTAAGCATTGACAAGCCTTTGCATGGTCTCTTCATCGCGCGGAAGTGTGCTCAAAGTTGAAGCAACCTTTGCAGCATCACCACCTCTGATGTCAACGAACCATCTGTCAACATGAAGATCTTGACGAAGCTGTCTTGCTACTGCTGCAACAGCTTCATCTGAGGGTCTTGCTTGCTTGTCTGTTGCTTGTCTAGCTGTATCAGCTGAATTAGATGAAATAGCGGTATTAAGTCTACCTACTTTCTTTTCAATTTTAGACTCTGTTAGCTCAGAGACGTAAAGGCCTCTAGCGTCCACCAGTAGACTCTGTAGCTCTGTCTCAGTAGGTTTATCGGAACGTTTATCGGAGGGTTTGGCTGGAGCTTTCGCGGCCAACTTATCGGAAGTTTTGGCAGCGAGACTGGCTTCCTCTGCTAAATAACTATTAGAGCTGCTCGCCTCGGGGACCGTTTCATCATTAGACTCACCAGGTGAAAACGCCGAGGCAACAAAAGCATTCAAATCAGTTTCACTAAAAATTGATTCAAATAGCGACATTCACCAAGCCCGCCCATTAACAATTAACGCAATCTCATTTTGGCAATATAGGGATATTGACCTTACAAAACTGTGATCTCTTGCAGTCTGAACACGTTGCGCTAGGTGTGCCGTTGACTATTTTAGAACTTAGCAGAAGCTAATATCGGCTCTGCTCATAACGCAGGCCCGATAGCATAGGGTAGAAACAATATCTCTGATTAGACCAATACTTAACACCGGCAGAAGCATCACTTAGAAACAATTACTCGAGCTACTCATACGAAAGACTTGTCGCTGTTGGTGACGAGCCTGAGAGTAACAAAGCATTTTCTTAGTTTTTCATTCAGAGGGATCTATTAAGAGCCCGGCCTACTGCTGTCGATGTCATCAAACGAAGTCTAATCTAACCAACTCAACTCAAATCAAATCAACTCTAGTCAAATCAATCAAATCAAAAAATTCGCGAGCAAAATTTATGACTGTCGATGTTAGTCAGACAATTAGCCAGCAGACTCTCTCTGCTGTCATTACCTCAAGCTGCTACGAATCAGCTTACGAAGAAGGCACGGGAAACCTTGAAATATTTCAGCTGCCCCACAGTGAGCAGGAGCTTCTTGAGCTACTTACACTGGTGTTCGACCATTGGAGCGAAATAAACTTCGGTATATTGATTCAAGGCTCAGTCCTAGAAATTGCACCACCATGTCCACCAAGCGGGATGAAACTCCTTGACGGCTACCTCACAGTCACCTTTGGCGAGCAGATGCACTTTCATCTGTGCATTGGTGATAATTTTGGCTCGAAGAAATTTCGCACTAGCGAGAAACTGAGAAAGCATAGAAAAGCCAGTCGAGCAGAACTCTATAGAATCTTGAACCCCGATCTAGAGCCTGTCTCTTGGGGGCTGCGGTTTTTCAATGGTGCAAATCAGCAGATGCTTACTATATTCTTGCCCAATCCCTTTCTCACCGGCCAAAATCGGCACGCAAAAGTTCCCGATTGGAACAAGTTGAATCTATGGCAGGAAATCCGGGCCAAGTTTTTACACGAGCAAGAAAAAGACCCAAGAGACTTTCTCGCCAAGCATTTTGTGCACTGCTGCTAGGAAGGAAAACATCACTAATTCAAAAATTGGTGCAAAGCGAATAAGAGAGAAAACGATAAAGCAATCAAATTAAACCAGAAATTCAAAACTATGACAGTCAAAATTAAAGACTACCCCGGGACCGGCTGCGCTATTTGCTGGACCCGCAAAAACTTGAACGAATGCATTGGTGATCAGTATCTGACCGTGCAGGAGCTGATTTTTGCATTATCACACTGGCGCAATGAGATACTCGAAACCAATTTAGGTGGAGCAGAGTTGAATAAAGCAATGAAGAGCATACTCTGGGCAGGATTTGCCTACTTTGAAAAATTCAGTGACTGGCGCATGGCTCACGAACGGGCCGAAATGTTCAACTTCAAAGCGGAAGACTACTCGATTGAGAACGTCACGGCATACAGCGACAGAGTATTCAAAGAGTCAATAACTTTCGTAGAACTTACGACAGCGATGAAGAACTTTGAGTCTATCTACAAGCAGGTGGGGCCGACTCGCCAGCGAGTAATCACAAGCAACACCCATCCAAATGAAGAAGAGCATTTTTGCGAACTAACAGCGGCCATCGAATTCGCACAGCAACAGCTTGCCACCACAACAGAGGCTCGGCGGCAATACATTGAGAGGCTAAGAGTCTATACCAACAAACGCCTGGCCACAGTTCAAGAACTAGCCCGCGAAGCATTTAGCGGTGATTTAAATGATTAAGAAGCTCCCATTACCAGTGCCACTATTCGGCGATCTCTTTATCATCACAGACCCCGGTCGAGATCAAGATGACGAAGATGTGCTAGTTGGCGTCAACCGATTCATTCGTCTAGAAATCCTAAGGGTTCTTGGGGTGGTGGCAAACCTTGCCCCTTCGCTAGAGCGAGCTAGACTGGCCAAGGGTACTCTTAACCAACTCGGGCAGGAAGCAATCGCCGTAGGCAAAGGCTCAAGCTGTAAACAGCCAGACGACGACGGACTGGAATATCAATTTAACGTTGGTTATCTTTCTGATGCTGGTGACATCCAAGATGGCAAAGAGCTAATTCTGCGTACACTAAACGATGCCAAACCTAAAGGCATTGTGCTGCTTTTAATTTCGGGCTTGACAGATGCAGCTGCTGTGCTTAAGGAACACGAAGAGCTATTCACGTCAAAAGTTCGACGGGTTGTAATAATGGGTGGTGTCATGAGCAAAGACGACCTACCAGTGCTTGATTCTGTTGGTCGAATGGTGCCAGACATGAGCGCTCAAAACCACTCTTTCGACAAAGAAGCTACTGAGTTTCTTTATCGTCAGCTACAAGACTTACAAATTCCAATCACCGTGCTTTCTCGTCATGCAGCGGCAGCTGCAAAAGTACCACGAGCAATTTACGAGGACATGGCAGCGACCGGCCACCCAGTTGGCGTAAGGCTTCTTGCCGCTCAAAAAGCGGCCATTCAAGAGCTGTGGGTTCGCGCCTGCATGCCAGCAGATGCAGCAGAGAGACAAGGCCTACCGGCTCGTTGCAACAAGGCTTGGTTCTGCCAAGTCTTCTGTGGCGGTCAAGGTAACGAGAGGACAGCCGCAGACTCAATTTGGGACATCGTGCAAACTTTCAACCTGTATGACCCATGCACACTGGTGGCAGCCATTCCCAATCTACGTGAACACTTCTTCGCTGCACAAGTGGTAGAAGTGCATGGTATGGAGCATCTCGTCATAGGTGTTTCGGCAATTCAGCACAATGTGCGCTGCGGAGAGGAACTGGCAGACTTCCTTCGCACAACACTGGTGGCCAGCTTACTCGATAGTAATGCCATAAATGGTGGCACGGCAAGTCCAGAAAAGTTAGCAGCATAGCGAATTCAATCTAGTAGCCTACATAGGCCGAAATTTAGAAGAAGCAACCGCTTCTTTTTTTTACTAACCTTGTAATAGACCGGTCGAATTTAATTTGCTATGACTTACGGCGCAGCAAAGCAATTATATTGCCAGGGCATTCCTTGCTATTGGCACTAACCGCACCCGTTCCATGCTCGATGTGTTCAATTTCAGCCAATTCAAAACCATTGGCGTCAATAAGCTCAGAAACCTGGTCAACGGAAAAATATCTGCGATAATTTGGCTCGGCCACACCCGATTGGCTATAGAAGCATTCACCCAACTCATAGCCACGGCGAAACAAGCGCTCGTCCAAAAATCTGTTTTCTACTTCAGCTCCCCAGCCAGAATTGTCTTCGATATTGTAAAAATCCATAAGAAGCCAGCCGTCTTTTCTCAGAACACTATGAGCATTAGACAAAAAAGCATTTACTTCCTCCTTGCTGCTTAAATGCTGTGAACAGTCCAAAGCTAAAATCAAATCAAGCTTGATCAGCTGCTCTCTAATAGCAAAGTCTTGCCAGCATCCATTTATAAAATCGAACCCTAATGCTGCAGCTTTATGGCACATATTTAGCGATGCATCGTTAACGATGAAAGAACTTATGAAATCACTGAAAGCGTTTTTGATGATTCTCTCTCTTCTAGCAGTTCCAGAGCCGATCGATAGAATATTCAGCTTTTTAAACTCAGCGCATGCAGCGACAACATGCATTGAAATAGTATCCAAAGCAAGCTCATACCGCGAAATTGAAGAAGCGGAACCATACGACTCAAGCGACCTTTCGCAGACAGCATCATAATGTCGCGCAATCAAATCCTTAATTTCTTGCTCACTGGGTCGTTGTTCAGGAAAAGCATTAAGCAAACGCGGTCCATAGCCACTGGAGTATTGCCGACTTTCAGTAGCCAGATTTCCGGCAGCACAGCTACCATATGGCTCCAACAATGTACATTCATCTATGCTCATCGGCGGAGGAAAATCACCATTAGAAGTAATGTTCGAATTGCCTGTGTACATTCTGTCAACTCCCATTTTCGTTATCTAAAGATAAGTAAGTGGTTGTGACATTTGAATACCATATCGTTTGCCGTTGCAAAGTTACTTCAAATGATCAATCAAGCAATTGACCAAGCATCTTTAATAAGCTCTCGGCATTAGACTTGATTCGAATCAGTTTCTTGGCTGGTTTCACTACACCAGCAACAAGGTCGTCTTGCGACAACATAGAGGCAGACTCAATAATTTGACGAAGAGTCTCGGCAGCATAATCCTTCAACAGCACCAAATTTTGTGACTGACAACTACTCACATCAGACAAGCCAAGGGCACAATCTGAATTACTACCTTCAACAGGCAACGCCATACAGACACGAATGAAACCGGGTCGAGATAGAAGTGCTCGCATTTGACCGCCATGAAGAGCCGCTACCGAAGAAGCAATTCCAAGCTCAAGAACTGAAGCGAGCAACCTCTGAGAATGAACACTTAATTCAGCATAAGACTCTGATTCTGTATTTGAAGAGGAGGAAATTAGAGAAGAAGCTAAATTAGCGGAAGAATTAATCGCTTCAACAAAGAGTTCACACAGAGCCTCATCGGCTTCTATTTCAAACCCCAGCTCAATTAGCTTCCCTGACACCATACCTACAGGGGCGTCTTCAAGCCCCAGGAACAATCGGATCTCAATGTCTTTCTTAACCAATCTATCGAAAAAGCCAAGACAACAAGCAAATGCATGAGCGACACGCTCAGAATCGCATTGGACTTGAAGATTCTCAAATTCAGCAGAAGCATGAGCATTTACGCGGATAGCACGAAAACGCTTGTTTAGGCCGGTGGAAACTATCTCGACCAAATCAGCGGCAATAATAGACTCAGTTTCAAGAACGGCAGCACCAACAAGAAAGCGCTCAGAATCGATAGCGTTACTTACGACTCGACCAAGTTGTCTAGAACTTTCTACCAGAACTATTTTCGCTCTCTCAAGGGTCTCGTTGTCAGCTAGAGAACTTAAAGCGATTAACTCTGCCGATGAACTGATAACAGCTAGAGGGGTACGAATATCGTGGCCAATAGACTCAACAAGTTCTCTTCTGCGTGACAATAAATCTACAGGACTAAGTTCTGGGTCATAAACTCTAGGTGTAGGCAGTTTTGCATCCAAAATAAGGGCATCCTTAGAATCAGTGACTTTGTCCCTAAATTATCCTAGATTTCTAGCGACAATACTAGAATCGGCTTCTAATCCAACCAACTGTTTCAGCATCAAATTTAGCTATCTCGCCTATCCCAATCAGCCCGCGACGAAAGGCCTCAAGAACTAGACGAACACGAATATTGTACACTTCAAAGGCGACAGCGTCTTGTAGTTTCAAACGCTCTATACCTAGCAGCTTATCGGCCAAACTTGCAATTTTACTCTGCACCCCAAGCAGGCTCAGATAATGTCGCATGGCAATTGCTTTGTCTGTCAAACCCATGCAAAGGTCTTGAAGAATGGTTAAGTCTTCTTGAGTGATGACAACATCTTCAGTCAAAATGTCTTTTCGTAAGCCGCGCACGATTGGATCAACATAGTGGTTGTCGTGCAGTAAAACAGAAGACAACGCATGTGCTAACTTGTCATCGTTTTCTGACTTCAGAGTATAGCCGTGAATTGCACCACTGGGGACAATTTTGCGTAGGTCGTGTACAAAAGACTCACGATGAAACTGCGACCAGAAAAATATCTTGGCTGATGGCTTGGAAGCCCAAACTTGCTGCGCAATCTTGATACCACTCATATCAGACATAGCAATATCGACAATAGTCATATCAGGCTGAAAGGCATGAAAAGCAGCAAGCCCTTCCATGCCGCTTTTGGCTTCATGGACGACAATACTTGAGCTTACTCGTTCATGCAGAATGCTAAACATATGCTCTCGCAAAACAGCCATATCTTCAACCACCAAAACTCTGTACATTATCTAGAACCCTTTCTTCTGGTGCAGGGTAAGTGGCAATAGAGCGGCCTCTGACAATATCAAAGTCAGAGCAGCGCGACCAGCTGTTTCATTTACTAGAGTAGAGCGGCCAGAGGCATTGCGAACAACGTACTGAACAACAGTATCACCATCGGCAGTAGCTGGCAAACAAAGCATTTTCAAAGTAAAGCTGGTATCACCTAAAAGTGCAATTTTCAGGTAAGTAACTTTGGAGCCAATTAATGGCAGGTTAGTATGAAAACTAATATCGAGTCCATAGCCTCTAGCGATTTTCGAAACCGACAGCAAGAGCTTCTTGCTAGATGCTGCAATATCACCCGATGCGTTTAAGCGCGACAGACATTCAAGAGTCTTAGTCAACTCAGCGAAATTGCCAGTTCTAATTTCTGACCAAATTACTGATGCTTTCTTTTCTAAGACTTCTTCAACTGCAATATTAGCGGGCACTGCTTGAGCTGTAGCTGCACCAAGCAAAGCAGCAAACTGTGAGGCGACATTGGAAGTTTGAATAAAGGTATTGCTGTTCACGAGCGCTCTCCATTTGCTTTACTAATTTGTATTAGTCTAGAGCAATGAAATAACAAAGACGTGATCACAAATTAGATTCGGCTCTTAAGACTGACTCAGCATTGCTCAAAGCCTCAAGATAAGCTACAGACAACTTGTCAGCTAAATCTTGCCGGTTAAAACAGTAGTACTGTTCGGCCAGTAGACCAAAGGCTTCAAAACAAAGAAAGTAATTAGGAGCATGCATAAGAAATATACGAACGAAGTTGACTTCGGCCCACTCTAGAGGTTGCTTCAACTTAGTGCTCACCCCAAGGAATGCCCTTAGCCCATCGAAATCAATTTCTAGGTCAACAGAACGGTCGCCCTCACAGGGCAACCGGCCGACTGCCAGCCTCTGAAATGCCTGTGCGAACTGGTGCGCATGAACAAGCAGATAGACCTCTTCGGCAAGATTATAAGTGACAGGAGCTACGGAAATAGCACCACTAGAATTACAATCAACCACTGGAGCAATGATATTTTGAAACGCACTAATTATAGACGCGCCAAGCTTTGACATAACCCAAACTCTTCCTTTCTTCTGACATCAAACCAATTCAAATATCAATTTTGCGATCAGCCATAGCCTCAAGAAAGGCCTGGGCAAGTTGATCAGAAAGAATCTGCTGATTCTCTCGGATATACAAATCAGCCAGTGTACTAAATGCCGCGAAGCATTGGTAGCTTTGTAGCGGATGCAACAAACAAAGCATTACCAAATTGAGTTCTGCAGCTAATATTTGCTCGTTTAAATAGCTTGTCGCAACCAACTTCTTTTCTAACAAAACAAAATCGGCCTCAAGATCTGATGGTGTAGCCAAGCAATTGACTGCCAGGTGACGGCGACCAGTTTCAAACAACTTAAAGGCTTCAGCAAAACGATTCTCATGAAGTAACTTCAAAGCGGCCATGCCATAGACTTCTACATCAGTGTTTCGCAATGAATGCTCAGTCACAGTACCCCTGTTCTTGGGGTTGGCACGATTAATCCGAGCAGGAAAACTCTTACCGGCGTCTCCAATTGGAGTTACATTATTAGTCAAGCCTTGCGAATTAGTGGGCCCCTGTTGATTGAACTTGCTCACGAGAGCCTCCTTTCACCTATATCAGATACGACATCACGAACTGTTTTATTCATTGGTTTACTATTGTGTTCGTAGCTTGAATATAGCGCTAGGTGCATTGCAATAATGTGATAGCAAAAGACGAAACCAAATCGTTAGACCGCGCTGTTAAACCGAGCAGAGCATCGCTCTACTTTCTAAAAGGCCAGCTTGATGTTCATTGCGGAAACCACTCAAAGCCAGCATCCCAGCGAAATTCTCCACGGCCGTCAAATTCGACTATACAGTAGTCAAAAATGCCCAATTTTAGATTTCTAACGGTTGTCTGGAACGGAAACTTTCAAATTACGATGATCATTCATTATTATGCCTCCAGATCCACGTGTTTCTAGAACCACGCACCTTCTCGAATCCTCTCTCCGCATAGTATTTTTCGAGTTGCTTTTGCGTCATCGTATTATCAAGCTCAGGTACCGGAACGAGAGAAACATCTCTATTCTGTTCAGCTGCCCAATTTTTCAGTCGCTCCAACATTTCTGTACCGCAACCATTGTCTCTGCGATAATCTTGGTCAACTTCGATCTTTCCTACGTGAAATTCCCCCAAAACATCTGTATACCTGAGAAAAGCTATCTCCTTACCATTTTCATCCTTAATCTCAAACCTTCCTCCCGTAGATGTCTCTACATGGTCAATTTTGGCAATCTCGATGCTGCCATCAGGTTTTTTAAGGGGAATTCTTCCGTGTGAACCAAATCCGTAAACATTTTCCTTTGCATCTTTATCTGTATCTCTGCCAGAATCTGCAGGAGTTGCGCTCTGTTTAATATAATCTTCAACGTCAGCTTGAGAGACTTTACCTAGCACCTCCCCGCCTTCCCCATAGATTGTGTATTCCGGGGCACCCAAACCTAAAAATCCCCCCCGACCTTCAGTGTAGTTAGCTGCACCTGGGTAAAGTTGTTTACCAGCATCAAGGACTTTGTCACCGGAGCCTTGCTTGTCGCCTTCATCTGCTGCGCCCAATACGGCTTTCGGTATGTTTTTGAACGTTAGTTCGTCTAGCCGAGTTGGCTTTTCAACACTTATAACCGCACCACCTAAAGATTCGAGTAAATTGCGATATTCATCATTACTGTGATCTTTATTGAAAGTTTGTTCTAAGCTAGATTGGTTAAACGCCCGTCGCAGAGATTCTAGCTGTTCATTAGCTTTCTTAATCTGGTCGCTATTACTTAGATCGCCATCAGACATGCGAATACCTGAATTTCGCCAAAAGTCAATGCCTTCAGGCCTTACAGACGGGTCACCAAATGTACTATTCTTCTTCAGTAATTCAGCAAGAGGTGTTACTTCCTTCTT
Source organism: Flavobacterium psychrophilum (assembly GCA_943367505.1). Taxonomy (GTDB): domain Bacteria; phylum Cyanobacteriota; class Vampirovibrionia; order Obscuribacterales; family Obscuribacteraceae. Next base: position 10,233 of record CALRJJ020000093.1, read on the forward strand.
TGGGTCAACTTGAACAGCAGGTGGTCTATCGTGAGAAGTTCCAGATAAGTCCTTAAGATCAACATTACTGGGTAGATTCTTAACGTCATTATTAATTTTGCTAACTATCACCTTTTGCTCATCAGGGAGCACAGGGAGGAACGGTGGATGTAATTTTTCAGGGCGAGGGTCGCCAATTTTCTGGTCGTCGCTGGGTTCACCAATTTGAATCTTTCTCTCCGGATCGACACCTATAGGAAACTGTGGCTTACTATCGCCAATATCACTTCCAATTCCGACACCGGCTCTAAGAACTTTGCCAATGTCTGTTTGATCCTTTCTAGCCACAAGACTAGTATCAACTATCCTCGGAGGTCCGCTATCGTCTTTAGGCTTCTTACTATTTTTATCTGGCTTAGTATCTTGCGATTCACTGGGGTTAGTAACTTGTGATTCGGACTCGGAATTCGCTGGCTTAAAACTCAATTGTGCAGGAATGTCTACATTACTTCGATCTGTAAACGTTGCAAGCGAATCGACGGCTGCGCCAGTAGTGATTCGACCGACATCTATATTCTCACTGTTTTCCAGGGATCTGTTTGCAGATGATACGGAGTCCCGAGCAGCAGTTCTAGCTGCCTCAGTTATTTGACTTATAGGAACACCTATACTTCCTGTTTCTCCTCTTTCTCTCTTTTGCAGAAGCTCTGCCCCCTTTGGAAAGTTTTGAGCAATCGCAATATCCGCGT
>CALRJJ020000094.1:0-10959 GCA_943367505.1 Flavobacterium psychrophilum
CTGCAGCACCAAGCTGGGCGGGAGTGACTGTCGATGAAGCTTTGCTTTCGCCGCAGAGTTTGACTGCTAGTTCTGGTAATGATGGCCGCGACGAATTGCAGGGCATGTTAGACCGCGTGCGCAAGCTCAAAGGCTACACCTACGACAGTGTTCTCACTACCTATACCAGTGGTAAACCAATTGTTGAGATAGGCAAGCTCTATTTTAAGAGCCCTAATTTAGTGCGCTTTGAAGTAATCAAAAGCGGCTCCCGCAGCGGGGCTGTGGTGGTGAAACAGGCCGATGGAAAGATTCGCGGACATATGGGCGGAGCTTTTCGGGGCATAAAACTTACCCTTTCGCCAGATTCGAAAATACTAAAATCGGCTAACGGATTTAGTATCATGCAGGCTGATTTAGAGAGCCTGTTGAGCGGTGCCGATAAGAAAGCTAAGAGTGATCTCAAGTGCTTGGCGGTTGGTCCGGGCTCCGGTCGTCCGGCGGTTGTGGAGCTTTTAGAAAGCGACGGCGACGTTAAAGACCGTATTGCCGTTGATTCGCGTGTCAAGTTGCCATCTGAATGGAATATCTTTAACAGCAACAAGCTTGTCTCTGCTCTGCAACTCAATAATGTTGAAGCGCGCAGTGACCTGTCGGACAATCTTTTCTCGTTTGATAATGATAGTGAATCTAAGTCATTAGTTTGTGATTCGCTATCGACCACGTCTGGCTTGGGGGCTCTCAAGGCAGCGCCGGAGCGTCCAGTTGATGTTGCTACTTGCAAAGACATCGAGCGCATGATCAAGCAAATGACTGTTCTTGCTGATTATATTCCTGCTGAAGTGGCTCAGGGCGACGGCTGGGCAACTGGAGCACGAGAGGCGCTACTTTCTACTTGCGTTGATCTTGAGTCTTTGCAGTATGCCTTGAGCCCTGTTAGTGGTGCCATTGGCAATACTAAAAGTGGTTCTAGTGCTAATTCTAGTGGCAATTCTAGTAGTAGCTCTAAGAGTAATTCTGCTAGTATCGCCAGTCAGTGGGACAGCTCAGCTGCTTCCTTGCACACGGCTCTTGATCAATTGTTTGACCAGCTCTCCAATGACCAGCCCGATAGTGCTGCAGTGAAGAAAGCTGCTAGCGATCTCAAGGCCGCAGTGAAAGCTCTTCGCGCTGCTAGTGAGCGTATTGAAGACTTGATATAGATGGTTATATCATTTCGCTTTGCTGCATTGTCTGCCCTGGTTTTCCCGCTAGTTGTTGCGTTCTCTAGCGAGCCAGCTGGTGCAGCACCAGCGGCGAAGTCATCGGATGAATCTGATACCGCCAAGGTCGCCAGGGCGAGTGGCCTTAAGCCTTTGACTAAAGCTGAGCGAGACTTCCCTGTAGAAGAGGGGCGGAGCCTAGTCTCGCGTGGTAACTATGCGCGGGCTCTGTTCGTGCTGCAGAGCAATATCGATGCTTGGGTTAATCGCAGTGCCAAGAACCCGATGACTATAAATGTCGGCGACTGGCACGCCGATCCCACTGGTCAAAACTTGGCTCTGCGTGAGCTTAGCTCTGAGCAGTTGCTTCGGCTTCATTATTCTGATGTCTATAACTTGCGCGGCATTGTTTATACCTGCATGAAGCAGTTGCCTGAGGCTGCTGAGAGTTTTCGTAAAGCTATTGAGTGCAATCCGTTCAATGGCACAGCTCTAGGTAATTTGAGTTCTGTCTATTTTCGCCAAGGGCGTTTAGATGATGCCATTGCTACTGCTAAGAAGGCCTTGCGCATTAGTGATCGCTTTATTGATTGTCATAGCAGTCTTGCCACCATTTACCGTGCTAAAAACCAGTTTGATCTGGAGCGACAAGAGCTTGAAGCTGTGAACCGCTGTCGGCAGCTTAGGGTCAAGGATAATCTGAACCTTTCCAATTTGAGTCGCTCTAAGTATATGTATGACTTGATTACGCAGAAGCCTCAATCGGCAAAGAAGCTAATTGCCATGGGGGCCATTCACAAGCAGTTTAATAATTTTGCTGAGAGTGAGAAGTGTCACTTAGCTGCTGTAAAGCTTGATGGTAAGCTGGTTGAGGCTCACTGGTCTTATGGCTTGTTGCTCATGGCTGAGCATAAATATGCCGATGCGGTGAGAGAGTTTACTCAAGCAGTTAGCCTTGATTCCACTTACGCTATGCCTTACTTCCACCGGGCTGAATCATACTATTCGTTGAGAAAATATACTGAGGCAATCGCTGATTACAGCAAGTTTCTGCAGATGGGGCCTAAGTCGCCGGGGCTCGAACTTGATGCATACTTGGGTAGAGCTAACAGTCATGGTCGTCTTAAAGAGTATGCAGACGGTATTAAAGATTTCAATAAAGCTCTTGCTTTTAAGCTTGCACCAGCTTTGAGAGCTGGGATATTGAGCGGTCGTGGCACTCTCTATGAGGGTTTGGGCAACAAGACTCAGGCCCTAAAAGACTATGAGGCAGCGATGGAGCTGGCTCCCAATAACAAGGTAATCTCAGGTAAGCACGGCAAGATTATGCTAGCGCAAGGAGAGTACGAGCAAGCTACTGTTGACCTCAGCAATTCTAGTAAGACCGAGGTGGCTGAAGTTTCTAAAGAGCCTCCTAGTGCCGCTGATTTGAAGGCGCAGATTGCCCACTACGATAAGTTGATTAAGATGTTTCCGCGCACTGCTGTGGATAGTTTTTATAATCGTGGTCTGTTGTATCTCACCATGGCTGATACCGCTAAGGCGGCGGCTGATATGCAGGCGGTGGTGGCAGCAGCAAAAGAGAGTAATGATACGGCCGATTATGCTGTGTGTTATGGCAGTATTGCTTTGCGAATGCAAAACAAGATTGGCGAAGCCGATAAACTGTTATTGGCTTATGGCGGTAAACCCCGTCGAGCAGCAGCACCACCGGTGGTGGAGTATTTCTTGAACAGGCCTACCACATTGATCATGAAAAAACTGTTGGTCGGCGACAATAAGCAGAAGACTAGAGTGTTGACGCTAGTTGGCCTTGATTGCTATTCGCGCAACGATAAAGATGGCGCCAGGAAATACTTGAGTCTAGTCAGGAACGCTGGCGACCCTTCTATGGATGAGTATGCCATGGCACTGTCGTATTTAAAGCGGCTGGGCCAGAATTAAAGACTAAAGATTCGGAACTACAGTCTAGGAAGTCAAAGCTAAAAGCTAAAAACTAAAAACTAAAGACCGGTCTATCTGGCAGCTGCTCGAATTCTTTTTGATCGAAGCGATAGAGTTTGGCTGGGCGAAATGAACCTTGCTGCGTGGTTTCATCTAATTCTTGCAGCACGCCTAGTTTTAAGAATTTTTTGCGGAAGTTGCGGTTGTCTACCGGTCGGCCAAGAACCGCTTCGTATACCGATTGCAAGTCGCGCAAAGTAAATTTTTCGGGCAGCAAGCTAAAGGCCGCTGCTGAATATTCGATTTTGTATTTTATTCTCTGGTGGGCATAATCGATGATTCGGCGGTGGTCGAAAGCTAGCTTTGGTAAGTCGAGAACCGGCCACCAGGCTACTCCACTAGCGTCTGAGCTGGCAATTAGTTTGAGGTCGTCCTGACGCAAGAGGGCCAGGTACGACACCGTAACTACTCTGGCGCGCGGGTCGCGATGTTTGTCGCCAAATGTGTAGAGCTGCTCCAGATAGACATCGCCGACATTGGTTTCTTCTAGAAGTACGCGGGCGGCGGCTTGTTCGACGCTGTCGTCGTGCTCTTGCAAGAATCCGCCGGGCAGAGCCCACATGGTCTTAAAGGGATCATGCTTACGCCGGATCAAGACTATCTCTAGTTGGCCTTCTTGGGCTGCTAGAGCGACTGTGTCGACGGTTAGTTTAATAGGTTCTACGGTCATTTCTTAAGTATACCTTAATAAGCGTATTTGTAACGTTTGTCTCGGCGCTTTAGGGGTTTATCGGACCGTAGGTGGGGGAGTGGAGGAAGTGCCGGGAGCGCTGGTCATTCCCTGGGGCTATCCGGAAACACCCAGACGTTGGGCTTTCTTGCCAGACGGCCTAAGCTGACAATTGATTAGGTGGTTGGCTGGCTGGTTGCCAATTGGTGCCCGAAAAGCAAGATTAATCTGTTTCTAGGCCCGCTGGCGCAATATTTAGGTGCATTGTCAAACGGTAAGTGGTAAAACAGAAGTAGTAAAACGTAAAAAGTACGTTTACTCGAAGCAAAAGAGGATGAAACAAATTCGATGAATACTTCAACATCCGCATCAACGTCGAAAACAGAACCTAAGGCAGATTCCAAGACAGAATCTAAGTCAGAATCTAAGACAGGCTCTGCCACTGAAGCGGCATACAAAATCGATAGTCATACTCAGAAGCTTGTTGACGAAATTAAGCAGCTGAGCAAGAAGCGCAATGCTGTCATTCTCGCTCACAACTATCAAATTCCCATTATTCAAGACATTGCTGATTTCGTCGGCGATTCGCTGGGTCTCTCTCAGCAAGCGGCAAAGACTAGCGCTGAAACTATCGTATTTTGCGGTGTGCACTTCATGGCTGAAACCGCTGCTATTTTGTGCCCCACCAAGCGTGTGCTCATCCCTGATCTTGAGGCTGGTTGCTCTCTGGCCGAGTCGATTGATCTGGCTGGCTTAGTGGCCTGGAAGGCTGAGCATCCTAATGCTGTAGTGGTGTCTTACGTTAATACCACTGCTGAGATTAAGGCACTATCTGATTATTGCTGCACTTCTGGCAATGCTTTGAAAATCGTGCAGTCTATTCCTGAAGACAAAGAGATTCTCTTCTTGCCTGACCAGTTCTTGGGTTCGTGGGTGCAAAAGATGACCGGCCGCAAGAACATGCATATCTGGATGGGCGAGTGCCACGTTCATGCTGCGGTGCATCCAAGCAAAATCGACGAGAAGATGAAAGAGCATCCAGATGCTGAGCTTTTGATTCACCCTGAGTGCGGTTGCCTCACTCCTTACCTTGACCGGGTAGCGCGCAATGCTCCTGATAGCAAAGACGTTTTGAAAGTGGCATCGACCGAGGGCATGCTCAAGCTTGCCACTTCTTCGTCTGCGAAGAAATTTGTGGTTGCCACCGAAGTTGGTATCTTGCATAGACTGAAGAAAGAAAACCCTGAAAAAGAATTCTTGCCTATCAGTTCTGAAATGAGCTGTCAGTTTATGAAGATGATAACTCTAGAGAAGCTGCACCGTTCGCTGGTAGAAGATGTCTTCCATGTGACAGTGCCTGAAGAGACAGCTTCGAAGGCGCGTCTGGCTATCGAACGTATGATCTCGATTTTCTAGGAATAACTTTGGAACTGCTTAGAAATCACTTGGGAATCAATTAGGGATCATTTTAGGAATTACTTAGGTACAGAACAATGCCCAACTCAAATATAGCTCCAATAATCGATGCCGATGTTTTAATCGTCGGCTCAGGTTTGGCTGGTTTGATGCTGGCACTGCGTTTGCAGTCAGCCGGTAAAGGTTTGTCTGGTCTGAAAGTGGTGCTGGTTTCTAAAGCGGGATTGCTGGACTCTAACAGCTCCTGGGCGCAAGGTGGAGTGGCTGCCGTAACCGGAGCTAATCCCTTTGACTCACCTGAGATTCACCTGGCTGATACCATCAAGAGTGGTGCCGGGCTAACCGACATTGATGCCGCTCGTGGCATAGTATTTGCCGGGCAGCGCTTGATTGAGGAGCTTGACCGTCTGGGTGTTGATTTCGATAAGAATCCCCAGGGCGGTCGCGACTTGGCACTTGAAGGTGGGCACAAAGAAGCTCGTGTGGTGCACACAAAAGACACCACTGGCCGTTCGATTACCCAGGCGCTGGGCGATAAAGTTCTGCAAGCTGCAGCAACCAATGAAAATCTGGTGGTGCTGGAGAATACATGTGCTATCGATCTAGTTATGGTCGATGGAGTTTGTTGTGGCGCCCAGTTCATTGTAAGCGACCAGGGTTTGAACAGCGAGATTCTAGTTCGGTCCGCTTATACAGTGCTTGCAACTGGTGGTGTTGGCCAGATTTTTGAGCGCACTACCAACCCTGAGGTTGCTACTGCTGATGGTATTGCTTTAGCTTACCGGGCTGGTGCTGCCTTGAGCGATATGGAGTTCGTGCAGTTCCACCCCACTGCTTTGATGCTAGAAGGCGCTCCTGCTTTTCTCATCTCCGAAGCGGCTCGGGGAGCTGGGGCAACTTTGCTTGACCACAAAGGGCAGCGCTTTGTAAAACGCTTCCACCACGATGGTGAGTTAGCTACTCGCGACATTGTTTCGCGGGCAATTCATTCGGTTATGAGTGAGAACGAATTAGCGCAAGTCTACTTAGATATGAGACCAATTGGTGGCGCGCAGATCCGCGAGAGATTCCCCAATATCCTCAAGACCTGTGCACTGTATGGCATTGACCTGTTGACTCAACCAATTCCTGTCGCTCCTGCTGCCCATTATATGATGGGTGGAATCAAGGCGACTTTGAGTGGTCGCACTAGTGTTGATGGTCTGTATGCTATTGGTGAGTGCGCTTGCACTGGTTTGCACGGTGCCAATCGTTTGGCGAGCAATTCGCTTTTAGAAGCTGGTGTCATGGCTCTCAATCTTGGTGATGAGCTATTGGGTGGTGAAGTGTTTGGTGGCCAAATTAATGCCGCCGGTGGTGCTGCTTTCAACTCTGATGAGCTCAACTCTAGTGATTTGGAAGCGGCTGGTGCCTTTGCTGACATCAAGTCTGTGGCACTTATTCCGACACTGCGAAAAGACCAACAGATTTTGCTGCCGGTTGACCTGCAAAGTTTCCGCTCGCAGATGTACCGCTATGCCGGGCTGGTGCGTTCGCAGTCTGGTTTAATCAGGCTCTTGAACTATCCTGGTCAGTCTGTGCCGATTGCTTCTGGTTTGGGATCTAGTTTGGGATCTGGTTCTGGATTGAGCTCGTCTGCAGTAGCTGGCTTAACAGCGGCCCACCACAGTGCACGTAACATCTATCAAGTGGGAAGGCTGATTGCTCAAGCCGCGTTCTTGCGAAAAGAGTCTCGTGGTTCCCATCTGCGTGAAGACTTCACTTCGGCCGATGATGCCAACTTTGCGCGCCATCTAGGTGCGGGAGCGCTGGCGACGTATTAGAAAACATGAAATACAGTGAGTTTTCAGACCCACGGCTAGTGGCCATTTACGATACTGTCAATCCGATAGGCGAGTATAAGGCCTTCTATCTTGAGCTTGCTGCGAAGTTGGCAGGCGACCGTGGCACTTTATCTATCATCGATCTTGGCTGTGGTAGTGGGCAGTTGACTTGCGAGTTGGCTAAGCAAGGTCATCACCTTATTGGCGTGGAGCCATCTGACGCTATGCTTGGCTTGGCTAGAAAACGGGCGACCAATGAGCTAGCGAAGCCGTTGGCTGCTGACAGGACTTGCGGTTCGCAGTCGCGCAGTATTTCTCCTGTTAAATGGCTCCACGGTGGAGCGCAGAACTTGGAAGCATTTGAAGCTGATCTGGCCATCATGACCGGTCATGTGGCTCAGTTTTTTCTTGAGGACGAAAGTTGGCAACAAGCATTGCGTTCTATTCATGGAGCACTGAAACCTGGTGGCCGTCTGGCTTTTGAGTGCCGCAATCCACTTGTGCAGCCCTTCTTAAAAGCGTCGCGTCAGGTTGCGCAGCAAAAATCGCAGATTTCAGAGCAGGTTTCCGAAAACTCAGACAGCTCGGAGCCGTCCGAACATATAGATTGGCCTTCCGATACAAATCGGCGCAGGGTGTTCGATCCTTTGGCGGGAGCTGTGGAATGGTGGTTCCAGCTTTTGTCAGTTGAGGGTGATCGCGTGCTCTATGAGATTCACTATCTCTTTGAGAGCAGCGGCGAGAAAGCCATATCAGTAAACGAGTTGCGCTTTCGCAGTCGCGACGAGCTACAAAACTCTCTTATTGATGCCGGCTTTACTGTCGAATGTGTTTATGGCAATTGGGATTTTCAATTGGCCGACGGCGATAGTCCGGAGTTCATTTTCGTGGCTCGGGCATGATTTTCTTTATTTCTCTTCTCTTGACTTCGCTGGCGGTGTCAGCAGCTATTTGTATGCTTGTTTGAAAGTTTGGGTGTTCTTAATCGCCTGCGAGCAGATTTGGACATGGAACGGTCACAAATTTCACACTAATCTAGGTACCTTGGTGGCGTCAATGGGCCTTTATGCCCTCTAATGAGGAGCTTACTAAATGAGTAATTTTGAGAACCCAAAGGCAGGAGATTTACTTAGTGTTGGAGTGGAAATTGGTCATAAATTGGAGCGTCACGATTGGCTAGACGCTTCTGCTGCATTGTCTGAATGTGCCAATCATTTGAGTCTGCAGGATTTAGGCAAGTTAGCTCGAATTGCTGATCTAAACAACAGTGATGCCGGAGGAATAACTTTTGAGCCTGTTTATGCTTACCAAAAGGTTCCAAAACTCGATCCAGTAACCAATATCGCAAGTTCTGGGCTTGTTAGAAGTTTTGTTGGCATAGAGGCCGGGCTGAGTACTCCAAACGGTGATTTCCGCAGCTTGATAAGTGAGCCTGCTCAATTGGGGCCGAAAGTACTTGAATTGGGTAACATCTACGACCAGTTGAACAGTCAAGGCAGAGTCTAAGCGGCCAGCCAATTTTAACCGGTCAGATAAAGCTCCTTTGCTGTGCCTGTTATCGATCTTGCTGCGTCTTGCTTTTAATTTGACAGCTTTCCTTGAAATTAATTCGTTGCTAAAGTCTCATTTGGCGCTAGAATCAGCTTTGCAATTAGATTCTGCTGTGTAAGCTCCGCTTTCTAAACAGAACTATTCTTGCAGTAAAGAATGGAGCGCTTCCAAGTTTAGAGCTTGACCTATGCCAAATGAAGCCACTATTCCTAATATAGGCACCGTTGTTGCTGTGCGTGGCAGCGTGGTAGATGTAAAGTTCGAGCAGCAGTTGCCGGCTATTCATTCACTTTTGCGCGCTGGCGATAAAGAGCAAATAGTCATAGAAGTCTTGTCTCAGCGCGACGCCCGTCATGTGCGCGGTATTGCCATGACTCCGACCCAGGGTCTGGCTCGCGGTATGTCCGTGACAGACAGTGGTGGGCCGCTCAAAGCTCCCGTGGGCAGAACGATTTTGTCGCGCATGTTCGATGTCTTCGGCAATCCTATCGATAGAGAAGGGCCCGTGACTGATGTTGAGTGGCGCTCTGTGCACCGGTCTCCACCAGCCCTTTCGAAGCGCTCTACAAAATCGCAAATATTTGAGACTGGCATAAAAGTAATTGATGTTTTGGTGCCCTTAGAGCGTGGTGGCAAAGCCGGGCTATTTGGTGGAGCTGGCGTGGGCAAAACTGTTTTGCTCACTGAGATGATTCACAACATGATTGGGCACCAGGAAGGTGTCAGTATTTTTTGTGGCATTGGCGAGCGTTGCCGCGAAGGCCAAGAACTTTATACCGACATGCGAGATGTTGGTGTCTTGAAGAATATGGTGATGATTTTTGGTCAGATGAACGAGCCGCCCGGTAGTCGCTTTCGAGTCGGTCACGTTGCTTTGACCATGGCTGAGTATTTTCGTGATGATGAACATCGCGATGTGCTGCTTCTGGTTGATAACATTTTTCGCTTCATTCAAGCGGGCATGGAAGTATCAGGCCTGATGGGGCAGATGCCCTCGCGGCTTGGTTATCAGCCTACTATGGGCACCGAGCTCTCTAGTTTAGAAGAGCGTATTGCTAATACCGATGCTGGTGCCATTACCTCGATTCAAGCAGTGTATGTTCCAGCCGATGACCTAACCGACCCCTCGGCGGTTCATACATTTTCGCACCTCTCTGCCTCTATTGTTCTGTCGCGTAAGCGTGCTAGCGAAGGTCTCTTTCCTGCTATTGATTTATTGCAATCAAATTCGCGCATGGCCACTGCCGGGTTTGTCGGCCAGAGGCACTATGATCTGGCCCAAGCGATTCGGCGCACACTGGCACAATATGCCGATCTCAAAGATATTATTGCCATGCTAGGTCTGGAGCAACTTTCTCCAGAAGATCGAAAAGTGGTGGCAAGGGCCCGTCGTCTCGAGCGCTTTTTGACCCAGCCGTTTTTCACCACTGAGCAGTTTAGTGGTATCAAAGGGAAGTTAGTTAGCTTGAGCGATTCGTTAGATGGTTGTGAGCGCATTTTGAACGATGAGTATAAAGATTATCCGGAAAGCGCACTCTATATGATCGGCGCCATTAGCGAGGCTGATGCGAAACGGGCGGGCAAGCCTTCAGAGAGTGATGCTCATGCAAGAGTCTGATTTGATAACTCTAAAAGTGCTTTTGCCATTTGGCGTATTTGCTGAGAAGGCAGATATTCTCAAGGTCGTGGCCGATACTAATGTTGGTTCGGTTGGCATAATGCCGCACCGACTCGATTGTGTGGCGGCGCTGACTCCCGGTATTTTGTTTTACGAGAGCAAGAGTGACGGCGATGTCTATATCGCTGTCGACCAAGGAATTTTAGTCAAAGTTGGTCTGACCGTGCTGATTTCAGTTAGCAATGCTATTGCAGGCAAAGACCTGGATCAACTCAAGCAAGCCGTGGAAAGTCAGTTTCTCAATTTAAACCAGCAAGAAAAGAATGTTCGTTCTTTGATGGCTAAGTTGGAAAGTGGTTTAATTAGTCGCCTAGCGGGGTTGCAGCGTGACTAATTCTAATTTTGAACCAGATACTAACGCTGAATTTGATTCTAACTCTGTCTCAAATTCTAGCGCTGAGTTAGATTCTAGCTCTGGATCAAGCACCAGCTCCAACTCAGATTATAGTCCTCACTCCGATTCCAAAATTAACTCTTTGAGTGAAGAAATCGGAGCCAAAGCTGCTCTCAAGCTAAAAGCTCAGCGCAGTGGTACGCCTGGTGTCTGGTTTGGTCTGGGCATGACTGGTCTGATTGGTTGGTCGGTGGTTGTTCCGACTTTGCTTGGCACCGCATTTGGAGTCTGGCTCGATAGCA
>CALRJJ020000095.1:0-10952 GCA_943367505.1 Flavobacterium psychrophilum
GAGCTGCGTGAGGCCTGGAGTAAAGACCCCGTGGCGCGCATGAACATCTCGCCAAAAGAGCTGATGCAATTTCAGATGTTTATGAATCAAAATCACAAAAGCGCCAAACTGATTACGTCGAAGCCAGTGCTGATTGTGCAGGGTTGCGAAGATAAGTTGGTCAAGCCAGAGGGTACCGTTGAGCTATATAATAAGCTCTCGACGAGCGATCGTGAGATTGTGTTAATTCCTAATGCTGAACACCTAATTTTTGAAGAGAACCAGTTTAACGACCAGGTGATAACCAAAGTCGCTGGGTGGATCGATAACCATATAAGTGCAAGTGGCGCAAATCAAATAAAGTAGGTAAGCATGATTCCTGTATTTGAACGAGAGCAAAAACTAAGTTTGAAACTGAGTCTATTTCTGGCTTTGCTCGTAGCTGGTTTTAGTTCACCGGCTCATAGTTTGCCCGTGGCTAGTCAAAGTTTAGTTTCGGCCAAAGCTAAAACTACTAAATTTGTAGCTCCTAGTGCTAGTCCAGCGCTGATTAAAGAGCTAGAAGCAAAGGTTTTGGCCGATCCTAAGAGCGCCGAAAGCCATTTATTGTTGGGTCAGGCATATTTAAAGAGTAAAAATGCCCTTAAGGCTCGTGAGCATTTCCGCTTAGCAGTGCGCCTTGGCCACGGTTCTGTCAGTGCTCAGAAAGCCAATATGGCCCTCATGGGTATGCCCAACCAAATGATCAAGCCTAAGACTGGCCCACAGACTCGTATGATTGCCGCTATGCTTGGCCTTGGTCGCACTAGAGGCATGGGTGGTGCTGCCTTGCCGACAGTTATCGATTTCTACGCAGACTGGTGCCAACCTTGTAAGCAGCTCGATAGCGCTTTGGCAAAAGTGAAGAGCAATTATGGCGAGAGAGTTACTTTTATGCGCGTCGATGTTGACGATCCTAACTCTCAGCCGCTCATGGATCAATATGAAGTTAGCCCTATACCGACGATGGTCTTCCTCAATCCTGAGGGCGAGGTTTCAAGTTATTCGATTGGATTTACCAGCGAAAGTAATATCTCTAGCAGTATCAACAAAATTCTAAAATAGGTCGTCAATGCTCAGGTTCAGCAAGCTTTTGTGCCTACTGGTCGCGGCCGCTTCAATCTGCTTGTTTAGTTGTCCAAGCACTTCGGCGCGTGCCTTGAAGAGCAGTCGTGCAACTTCGGCCCGCAGTGCTTATCTGCGCCAACTTGTTAATCCTGAGAGCAAACAGAACTTAGGCGTAGCTTATTTCATTGAGTTAAATCGAGATGGAAAGCTCTATAAGACCAACAACAAATGTAAGTTTCGCAGCGGCGATCAAATTCGCTTTCACGTCTTTGCTAATGCTGATGCCTACGTCTACATTATTATGCGCCAGGGCACTAAGGGCACAAAGTCTGTTCTTTTTCCTCTGGCAGAGACCGGTACTGATAACTTAGTCAAACGAGGCCGCGACTGCATCGTGCCAACCGAGAGTGCCTTACAGTTTGATGAGAATCCCGGGGTGGAAAATGTTGGCCTTTTACTAAGTCGCCAAAAAATCGCCCCTGAGCTTGTTTTGAACTATCCAGCTAATTTGACCGCTTATGTTCCTTCATTGCAAGTAGCCAAGCGCAAGTTGCCTGGTCGTATCAAAATGTCAGTAGAGCGGGCTCCAGGTGGTTCACTGATGCAGCGTCAACCGGCAAAGAAAAGTGGGCGCTTTGAAGTGGATCTAGTCGGTAAGAATTATCGGGGACGTCAGCTCTGGCGCACTGCTTCGGCTGTTTTGAGAGAGTCAAATATGGTGGTGGTTGTCAAAGAGGGTGGTGGGGCCGTTGCCGTAGACTTCGCTTTGACTCACGAGCCTTAAAAGCCGAGTGTCAAGATTAAAAATGACTTATTCGCGGCGGGCGCTCTCAGGGCTGTCATGTCCTAAACTATAGCGATGGCTGAAATCATTCAACTTCAAGTGCAAGAGCAACAGCAGGTGTCTGTGCGGGAATGCGAAAACACTGCGCATAGTTTTGATTTGTGTCCGAAGTTACCAATCGTTGGTGGCGGCTTATTCGATCTTTTGCTTGAGGCCGCTTTAAAATTTCAGCAGAAAAAAGTATTACGGCACAATCACCTTGATTATTCTTATGCTCAGGCCTTAGCCCGTTCGCTTTATCTAGCACAACTGCTAGCTGAGCATGGTATTAAGCGTGGTGACAAAGTTGGCTTGTACTTCCCTAATCACTCTGAATTTCTAGCCGCCTTTTTCGCCATAAGCTCTTTGGGAGCTACCGTTGTACCAATCAATCCTCTTCTCAAGGCCGAAGAGATTGGTCATGTATTGTCTGATTCTCAGTCAGTGGCTCTAATTGCCCATAGCCGATTTCTTGACAGTGAAAATGGCAGTAGCCAGGAAGTGCAAAGTACTCTCAATCAGCTACCCCTGCGCAAGCTCTTCCTGCTCGGTGGCGCTGCTGACAGCGGTGCGGAGTCTCTCATGACTTCTGCATTCGATGTCATTCACCTCGACAATGATAAATTTGATAGCGGCATGAATAGCTGGTTGCAGCATCTTGAAGCTCAAGAGGCATTCTCTGCTCAGTCATCTGCTGATCTGGTAGCACTACTTGGGTCTAGTGCTAGTGACGTTGATCTAAATGAAGAACTAGCTTTGGTTGTCTACACTTCTGGCACGACTGGCAAGCCCAAAGGGGCAATGCTGACTTTCTTGAATCTTCTCACTGCGGTCAACACCTATCCCCATCGTCTTGATGTAGGTAGCGACGATAGGCTTGCTGCCGTTTTGCCACTCTGTCACTTATATGGCCTGATTGTGGTCTTGCTCGGTACGATCAAGCAAGGCGCCACCATGATCTTGTTAGAGCACTTTGAAGCAGCGGCCTTAGCTAATTTGATAGAGTCCGAGCAAGTGACAGTGTTGCCTGCTGTGCCGACTATGTTTCAATTTTTATCGCTTGAGTTAGAGCGACAGCCTCGTTCTCTCTCATCATTGCGCTTGGGTCTTGTGGGCGGCTCTGCTATGCCTGTAGAGCTGATGAAAAAACTTGAGATTCAACTTGATGTGCCTGTTTTAGAAGGCTGGGCACTGACTGAATGTTCTGTTATTGCTACTTTTAATCCGAGTAGTCTGCGTAAATATGGCTCGGTCGGTCCAGCTATGCCCGGGCTAGAAGTAGCTGTCTTTGGTAGCGACGGCAAGTATGCCCACACCACTGAAGTTGGCGAGCTATGTATTCGTGGTGCCAACATCATGAAAGGCTATCTCAATAACCCGGTTGCCACTGCCGATAATATCAAAGATGGTTGGCTGCATACTGGTGATTTAGGTTACATAGACGAGCACGGCTATGTGTTTGTGGTGGGCCGCAGCAAAGAGCTAATCATTCGCGGCGGTATGAATATTTATCCCCGAGAAGTTGAAGCGGCAATTCTGCGTATGCCAGAAGTGCGTGATGTGGCTGTGATTGGTGTACCTGATCAATATATGGGAGAGCGGGTTAAGGCCTTTGTTGTCTTAAAAGAACCAGGCAGTGTGTCTGACAGTGAAATCAAAGCTTTCTGTGCCAAACACATGGCTGACTATAAAGTGCCGCGTTTAGTTGATTTCGTCGATATTATTCCGAAAAATTCTACGGGCAAGGTCCTCAAGCGCTTGCTTTCATAGTTTAAAATTTCTCGCTCATTTCTTGGAGCCGGGCAATGCGCTCGATCATCGGTGGGTGGGTGGAAAACAGGTTCATGAGCCAACCAGCTTGGTTTGGTTGGGCAATGTAGAGCGATGATAGGGCGGGATTCGCTGCTGTCATTGGTCGAAATTGGCTTAATTTTTCTATTTTTGCCAGGGCTGAAGCTAAAGCCAGAGGCCTGCCGCAAATGTGGGCGCCGGTGGCATCGGCTTCAAATTCTCTTGAGCGTGATATGCCCAGGTTGATCAAGCTGGCTGCTAGAGGAGCCAGAATGATTAAGAGCAAAACAAAAATAGGGTTTGCTGGTCTGTTGTCGTCACTGTTAGAGCTGTAGCTGCTACCAAAATACATGCCGTAATGGGCAATCGTTGTCACTACTCCAGCCAATACTGCAGCAATGGTTGATATTAGAATGTCTCGGTTTTTTACATGGCCCAGTTCATGAGCTAGTACAGCTTCAAGTTCGCCCAGGGTCAAGAGCTGAGTGATGCCTCTGGTGACAGCAATAGCTGAGTGGGCTGGGTCTCGCCCCGTAGCAAAAGCATTGGGTGAGTCGTCGTCAATAAGATAAACCGTGGGCATGGGTATCTTTGCTTCGTTAGCCAGGCGCCCCACAATTTCATAAAGTTCTGGTGCTTCGGCTGGGCTTATGGGCCGAGCCCGTGACATTGCTAGAGCCATTGGCGCCGAGAACCAGTAGCTCATTACATTAGTGGCTATGGCGAAGACAAAGGCCATTACCAGGCCGTCTCTGCCACCAATTAGACCGCCTACCGCTACTATTAAAGCGGTAAGAAAACCCATTAGCACGATTGTTTTTAGAGTATTCATACTTAGACTTTACGAGTCTGACGCTCAACTTTATTGAAACTATGCATTTTTTTTAAGTTTACTCTTTAACTTAAGCTATTGGGTGAGGGCTACTTCTCTATAATTGCACAGTTAATTCGCAAGGCTAATTAAGACTATGACTAATACTAGAGTTGAGCGCGATTCTATGGGCGGGATGGACGTTCCTATCTCTGCTTACTATGGCGCCAGTACACAGCGCGCTGTTCTCAACTTCCCTATTTCAGATTTGAAGTTTCAACGTTGTTTCATTCGTGCTCTTGGTTTGATCAAACTTTGTGCAGCCGAAGTAAATAAAGAATTTGCTGATGTTGATGGCAAGTTAGCTGATGCCATAATTTCTGCTTGCGAAGAAGTTGTAGCCGGCAAGCTTGACGGTGAATTTGTGGTTGATATTTTTCAGACTGGCTCTGGTACGTCAACTAATATGAATGCCAATGAAGTGATTGCCAATAGAGCAATTGAGATTCTTGGCGGCAAGCGCGGCGATCGCAATTTGGTACATCCCAATGATCACGTCAATAATGGTATGTCATCGAATGACGCCATTCCTACTGCCATTCATATCGCGGCCTTGATTGCAATCAACGAACAATTGAAACCAGCACTGTTGAAATTGGAGAGCAGCTTGCGCCTTAAATCTTCAGAATTTATGCCAGTGATTAAAACTGGTAGAACCCATTTGCAAGATGCTACGCCGATACGCTTGGGCCAAGAGTTTGAAGGCTATGCGGGGCAAGTTGAGCGGGCTCTATTGCGTTTAGAATATGCTCAGACTCGTTTATCGGAAGTGGCCCTTGGCGGCACCGCTGTTGGCACCGGCATTAATACCAGACAAAAGTTTGCCCAAAAAGTATTGTCGCGAATATCTAAACGTCTTGGCTTTCCCTTGCGTGAGACTAGTAACCATTTTCAGGCACAGGGCACTCTCGATGAGATTGTTGATGCTTCTGGTGTGCTTAAGACAATTGCTGTTAGTTTAATTAAGCTAGCCAATGACATACGTTGGTTAGGTTGCGGACCGAGAGCGGGATTTGCTGAAATCGCTCTGCCTGAAGTGCAGCCCGGTTCTTCAATTATGCCGGCAAAGGTTAATCCGGTTATTGCCGAATCGCTAATTATGGTTTCGGCTCAAGTAATTGGTAATGATGCCACAATTGCAATTGCCGGAGCATCGGGAAATTTTGAATTGAATGTAATGATGCCAGTGGCTGCCTATAATCTCATTCAGTCAATCGAATTGTTGGCTGCTGCGGTATCAAATTTTACGGTCAAATGTATCGACGGCTTGACGGCTACTGATAATGGACCAAAACTAGTGGAGCGCGGTCTGGCGCTCTGTACTGCTCTAGTACCAGCTGTTGGTTACGATATCGCTGCGGCCATTGCTCATGAGGCCTATACCAGTGGTAAGACTGTGCGTGAAATTGCCAGAGAGAAGACTAAATTGAGCGAGGAAGAGTTGACGACTTTGCTTGACCCTATGCGCATGACCGCACCAGATAAAAGCTGACCTTGCTTTATAGGGCGGACAAAGCTTTCTTCAATTCTGTGCACGATTTATAACGGTCTTCTGGCCGTTTAGTCAGACATTTGAAGATGATTTTTTCTAACTTGGAGCTTATCTTAACCGGCTCTGGTAGGTTCTTAAACGCTAAAGGCATCTCGTAGAGGTGCATTGCAAATGTATGCATGGCATTGCTCCCTCTTAGCGGGGCTCGGCCAGATAGCATTTCATAGAACATACAACCCAATGAATAGATGTCTGAGCGAATGTCTAGCTCATCACCTTTGCACTGCTCTGGGCTCATGTATAGTGGGCTGCCGAAAATAAACCCTGGTTGGGTGAGCTTCTGCGAGGTTTTGTCGTGGGCTGATTGGCACTTAGCGATGCCAAAATCTAGCAGTTTGACATTTGAGTGGCCATCACTATACGGCTTATCTGACTCGGAGAGATTGTCTACAAGCATGACATTGCTCGGTTTTATATCGCGGTGAACAATGCCCAGTTCGTGAGCGAAGATGAGGCCATCAACCACTGCATTGATTATCTCAAGTGATTGTTCCGGGGACAGCCTGGTCTGCTGATCAAGGAGATGATCGAGGCCGTGTCCTTCAAGGTGCTCTAAAACTAGATAGGGCCTAGCTTCTTCCTTAGATTTACTGTCACTATCATGCAATATACCGTACGAAATCATATGAACAATATTGGGGTGGTTAAGCGCATTAATGATGATAGCTTCTCGCTTGAAGCGTTCGATACTCTCTTCGGTGTCGGAAAAATGAGTGTGTAATATTTTTACCGCTACGGTCATATCGACACGGTTATGGCGGCCTAAATAGACTGTGCTGATGCCGCCTCGACCGAGAATGCGGTCAAGCACAAAGCGATTTTCAATAGTTGAGCCAATTAGGGCTTCGTCTTCTGCTTCGATGATGGGCATATTTCTTCTCTGCTGCTGTATTAACCGACATGCACTTTAGGGCGTTTGATTGGGTCGACTTCAGCCTCTCGTAAGATCTCCCTAGTGACTGGTGCGGTTTCGCCTTCTCCTAAGAAGATAAACCTAATAACGTATAGTAGCGGATTGCCTTCTGTCCAACCCATATAAATGTGGGCTTGTCTTTTGGTGGCGTCACGGACATGCAAAAGCAAGGCCGCTATAGCATTAGGAATGGCTGGGCTGGTGCATTTTAGTACACGAAAGCGGCCAACTTGCTCACCCCGCACGATAACTTGCCTAAGTTTAAATTGAGAAGCATCGCTAACAGTTACTTCGACAAAAATTAGATACTCGTTGTGAAGGTTGTGAGTGGTCATTGCTTCTTGTTCAGCTTTTTCTAGATCTCCTCCTGGCTTATGGGCGACCAGACGAATTTCTTGGTCGGGGTCATCTTTGATAAATTGCTTGGCCGTGCTGTCTAGCACTACTTCTCTAATGCGCAGCTCAGTAGAGCGCAGGGCCCTTGAAATAATTGAAGTGAGCAAAATGGCAGTAATGAAAAAGGTTGCTATGTGCAATCCGTCAGGTCTTTCTTTAATATTTAAGACCGTGGTGTAGAGAAAAATAAGGGTGATCAGAGCGTAGGCGAAGCGAGCGATTTTGGCAGATGCCCAGACTTTGAGAGTGACTGCTAAGGCTGCTGAAGTAATCAGCACCAGGACCCCGGTGGCATAGGCACCAGCCTGAGCGTCAACATTGGCTTTGAAAATGATAGTGACAGCCAGGGCCACTGCTGTGAGGAATATTACCAGAGGATTTTTGGCGCTGGCCCAATCAGGAGCCATGCCGTAGCGTGGCAGATAACGGGGGACCAAATTAAGCAAACCAGCCATGGCTGAGGCTCCGGCAAACCAGAGAATAGAGATACTGCTGAGGTCGTAGACTGTGCCAACCACTTCGCCCAATAGTTTGTGGCAGAGATATGAAAGAGCTCTACCGTTGGCTGCACCACCTTCTTGAAAGTCTGCTGGTTCAATTAACAGGGTCGTGGCAAAAGAGCTAGCTATGAGAAAAACGCTCATAATCAAAGCCGAGGTCAAAAGCAATTTCTTTGTGTGATCAATACGGCCGTTTAGGTCTTCTTCGGCGCTGGCATCAGCTCGATTGCTTCCTTTTACCAGCGGCATTACTGCTACTCCGGTCTCAAAGCCGGAAAGGCCGAGGGCCAATTTGGGAAAGAGCACCATTGAAATTCCTAGCATGTTCCAAATTGAATGATGGTCTACAACTAACTGATTACTCCATTTCGAAAAATGGTCTAGGCTATGACTAAGTTCAATACCAGCGGCTACAACAGTGGCGAGATTGAGCACTAGATAGACTGAGACTAAGACCACTGAAAGACCGATGGCTTCGCCGAAGCCCTTGATAAATATGGCACCGAGAAGAAGTATTAGTAGAGTGGTTAGCCCCATTTGGCCCAAGGGCAAAATTTTGCTCAAGATTGGATTGGCCGTGATGTGAGCGGCAGCATCGGCGGCAGAGAGGGTGATGGTAATGATGAAGTCGGTGGCGGCAAAGCCGAGCAGTACCAGCACCAGGGTTTTTCCCCGCCAGCTGGTCAAAAGCTCTTCTAGCATGGCAAGGCTACCCTGACCATTCGGTGAATAGGCCGCTACTTTGTAGTAGACCGGCAAGGCGCCAAGCAGGGTAAGCAAGACCAAGATTGCCGTGGCAATTGGTGAAAGTAGTCCTGCGGCTATGTAAGCAATACCTGGCTGATAACCGAGGGTTGAAAAGTAGTCTACCCCGGTCAAGCACATGACTTTCCACCAGGGGCCCTTGTCATTTTTATGATGAGGTTTGTGCCCAGGTTCGTCAGCGTTAAATTCGCTGCTTTGGTCTTCGCTTTCCACCTTTTCTCCAGCAATGTATTAAGCTACATAGTTGTGCCCGCTAGGCAGTAAAATTACATGCTTTTGTATGGAGATATAGATGAAGTGGGCCTCGGTTCTTGAGTGTATGGAGGGGCGTTCGGCTCAGTCTCCTGAGTCTAACTGGGCCCCAGCGGTCGAGTCTTTGGCCGAGCAACTGGAGAGCCAATTGGGTGGCAAGCCGGATTTGCTTCTGGCTTTTATTTCGCCTGACTATAAAAAATACTTTGAGGGAATTATTGCTGCCTTACGGCAGCGTCTTGGGCCGGTAGCTTTAATTGGTTGCAGTGCGGGTGGCATAGTCGGGGGTGGCCAGGAGGTTGAACAGCAGTCAGCTATATCTCTGACCGGAGCGATTTTGCCCGGGGTGGCTATCAAAACTTTTCATGTCACTAACGACTCTTTGCCAGACCTCGATGATGCCCCAGGTAGCTGGGAAAAATTGATGCAGGTAGAAAGTTCGGTTCAACCTTCCTTTGTTTTGTTATGCGACCCCTTTAGTTTTAAGGTCGACTCTTTTATTCAAGGTCTTGATTATGCTTATCCACGCTTGGTGAAAATAGGTGGTTTAGCTTCTGGTGGTCACAAGGCCGGTGAAAATCGCCTTATCTGCGACGATAAGGTATATCGCTCGGGCTTGGTTGGCGTCGCTTTATCTGGCAATATTGAAGTTGAATCGGTGGTGGCACAGGGGTGTCGCGCGATAGGTAAGCCAAGTCGTGTGACAAAGTGCGATCGCAATCTTCTTTATGAACTTGATGGAAAGCCGGCTGTTAACGTTTTGCGTGAAGCGATTGAGCGATTATCAGATTCTGAGCAAAGACTGGCTAAAGATGCCATTTTTCTTGGAGTGGCGATGAATGAGTTTCAAGATAAATTTGTTGATGGCGATTTTTTAGTGCGTAATATCTTTGGCATTGAACCAATGAGTGGTGCCCTTCTTGTTGGTGAAGTCTTGCGCTCTGAGCGTACCGTTCAGTTTCATTTGCGAGACTCGGCCACTTCAAGAGATGACTTGAGGGCCATGCTTAAACGTTACGTCGATAAATCTGGCTCGTCGGCTCGTGGCGCCCTCCTTTTTTCATGTCTGGGGAGAGGTCAACATCTCTACGGTCGAACCAATCACGATAGTGATTGTTGTCGTGATTTTTTAGGTGACATTGCTATTGGTGGCTTCTTCTGTAATGGTGAAATTGGACCGGTTGGAAACTCTACTTTTTTACATGGCTACACTTCTTCGTTTGGAATATTCAAGGAAAAGGAGTAATGGAAATGAAAAATCTAACTTGCCTGCTTGCTAGCGTCATTGTTCTCACTCCCATCTTCGCTGCAGAAGCTGCGCCAGCGTCAAAGGGGTCTACAAAAAAACTAATAAGACAAACACCGTCAACTGATGCTGCTGCTGGACAAGCCTATAGTGCTCGTCTATGGAATCGCATCTTGTCTCAGTGGAACTATCCTGATGGCAATAATCATGTCACGGTAACGGCGGTAGTCACTGCCGATGGCAATGTGGAGAGTATGCAAGTAGCTAGCTCACCGAAGAGCGCTGAGGCTGAAGCCAGTGCCCAAGCTGCATTTGATAAAGCCAAGCCCCTTGACGCACTGCCCACGGGCATGAGTAAGGCTACTGTCGTGGTAGTATTTAACTCCAAGTCTGACCCTCACGGTGATTCTAGTTCTGGCGGCAGTGTCAGGCTAGATCCTATTAATAGTAAATAGTAGAAAATTATGTTTGGATTTGGCTCGACTAAACAAGCTCGCCGTCCGCTAAAGTATGCGGGCACCTGGTATGACGCTGACCCAACACGTTTAGCTAGTCAAATTGATAACTTTGTTGAAAGTGCTCGGGCTAAGGTTGAAGCTTTGCAGGTTAGCCAGGAGCCAGTTTTAGCAATTGTGGCACCCCATGCTGGCTATATCTATTCGGGTGCGGTGGCCGCAGCTAGTTATTTGGCTGCGGCTGAGGCCGGTGTGAAGCGGGTCTTTCTCTTCGGACCCAGCCACTATCAGGGCTTCTTTGG
>CALRJJ020000096.1:0-10927 GCA_943367505.1 Flavobacterium psychrophilum
GCTAGACTGTTTTGCTTTTGAGTCTTTTTATCAATGCCGCCATATCGTCGTACCTACCGAATGAAGGCACCAGGTAAGTGCCTTGGCAGATGCTCCGTACTTCTCCGAGAAGTTCTTCGGCGAGCTCTAAACCTTTTTCCGAACCGGCATCTCCGGCATCTGCCATTTGCTTTCTTACTTTTTCCGGTATAGAAATTCCTGGTACTTCGTTGTGTAAGTACTCAGCGTGTTTGCTTGAATGAAGAGGCATAATGCCAACCAACAGAGGCAATGGTTGATCGCCGAACTGGTCTAAGAAATCAGTAAGATCGCTAACTTGATAGATTGGTTGGGTCATAACAAAGTGAGCGCCAGCCTCGATTTTCCTGCGGAAGCGTTCGAGCTCTAAGGCGCGGTTTTGCGCCGTCGGGTTAAGAGCGCAGCCAATCGAAAGATTGAGTGGAGTTCCGATGGTATTGCCGGCGATGTCTTGACCGGTGTTCAGTTGCGAAATTATGCGAATCAGACCAATTGAGTCAACATCATAAACTGCTGTGGCATGGGCATAATTTCCCAGGGCCGGTGGGTCACCGGTGAGGGCGAGAATGTTTTGCAACCCTAGTGCCTGGCAGCCCAAGAGGTCAGCTTGCATGCCCATTAAGTTGCGGTCGCGGGTGGTGAAGTGAATGATCGTATCGACCCCAACCTGTTGACTGATCAATTGGCAGGTGGCTAAGGATGACATGCGCACTCTGGCCATAGGGCTGTCACCAACGTTGATGGCATCAGCACCGGCTTTGTAGAGTAAGTCTGCAGCCGCCAATATTTTCTTTGTGCCTGCTCCCTTGGGTGGATCTAGTTCAACGGAAATATAGAAATCTTGGTTGTTCTTTCCATCCTTTCGATCTTTCAGATTTTTTAGATGGGTTTTTAGAGATAGAGTTTCTTTCGGCTTATCGTCTGGCAAGTCGAGTGAGTCAGGATGAAACAGTACTGTCTCTTGCGGGCTTATCTCAATGATGGGCTGGGTCGCCTTGGCTAAATAGCTTTCTAGACTTTTCCTCATTTCTTTGATGTGTTCGGGAGTGGTACCGCAGCAGCCGCCAACGATTCGTGCTCCGGCTCTGATGTAGGGCTCAATATATGAGGCACAATAATGAGGTTTGCTCATAAACACGGGCCGACCGCCAATAAGACTGGGTTGGCCCGCATTCGGTAAGCACGAAAAAGTAAGCTTATCGGCATCGATTTTGAGGGTGCGCACGGCTGCCGTAAGGCGGATGAGAGAATCAAAAACTGGTCCGGGGCCAGCACCGCAGTTGATACCAATTACATCGGGGGCATCGTCACCTAAATCACGAATTAGCCGAGCGACATCTTCTGGTGTTGCTCCTAGTAATGTGTGTCCTTCTACTGAGAAAGAGAGTTGTGCCACTACTGGTAGTTTGGAGAGACTACGAGCAGCACGCACGGCAATAGCGGTTTCTTCTAAGCTCGACATTGTCTCTATCATGAAGAGATCAACACCGCCTGCTAATAGGGCTTCCATTTGTTCTTTGAAGGCATAGTCAAGTTCGTCAAGGGCTGTATCGCCCAGTGGGGGCAAGAGTTTGCCGGTTGGTCCGACTGAACCGGCTACAAAAGTTGGCTGACCAGTAATCTCGCGGGCGTTTCGAGCAATTTTGGCGGCCCAAACGTTGATTTTCCATACATCATTTTCTAGGCCGCTATTGGCAAGCTTAATTCTGTTACCAGAAAAAGAGTTAGTTTCAATAATTTCAGCTCCGGCGTTGATGTAATCAACGTGAAGTTGTTGAATGGTTTCTTGCTTGGTCAAATTGAGGTGCTCGAAGCAGGCCTCGGTTGATGCTCCTCTTGAGTACAAGAGGGTGCCGGTGCCGCCGTCTGCCAACAACGGTCTTTGTTTCAAGGTTTCTAAGAAAGAGTTAGATGGATTTGACATTTGCTAGTTTTGGGCGCCTGCGTGAAGAGTAGTTGTTATTATTAGCGGATCTGCCTTGGTCTTCCTGCTAATATACCGTGCATAAAGGCACTATTCAGCCTTCTGTACTTGTTCTCAATAATCCACGTCATTAAAGGGTTCTCAGTGACCGACCCCAAGTTAATCAGAAATTTCTCCATTATTGCCCACATTGACCACGGTAAATCTACTTTGGCCGACAGTTTGCTTGAGATGACTAATACCATCGCCAAGCGGCATATGCAGGCCCAAGTGCTTGATTCAATGGATATCGAACGTGAACGCGGTATCACAATTAAGGCTCAGGCCGCCCGCATGGACTATATTGCCGATGACGGTCAGACTTATGTTCTCAATTTAATTGACACACCCGGTCACGTTGACTTCGGCTATGAAGTTTCGCGCAGCTTGGCTGCCTGCGAAGGGGCATTACTTATCGTTGATGCCACCCAGGGCGTCGAAGCGCAAACTCTGGCCAATGTGCACCTGGCTTCTGAGAATAATCTTGAAATCGTCGTGGTCATAAACAAAATTGACTTGCCCAGCGCCGAGCCTGAGCGCATTCGGGCAGAAATTGAAGATGTAATTGGCATACCGGCTGACGAGGCTATTCTCGCCAGTGCCAAGAATAATATTGGTGTAAAAGATGTTCTCGAAGCTATCGTCAAATTTGTACCGGCGCCGAGAAACACCGTTAATGAGCCTTTGCGCGCTCTAATTTTTGACAGCTATTTCGATAGCTATCGTGGCATCATCGTTTACTTTAGGGTCAAAGACGGTGAAGTAAAGTTGGGCGATAAAATTCGCTTCATGGCCAATGATAAGACCTTTGATATTGCTGAGTTAGGGGTTTTGCGGCCGGCTCAAGTCAAGGTCGACCGCCTCGGCCCTGGTGAAGTGGGTTATTTAGCTGCCCAAATTAAAGATGTTGAGACCCTGGTGGGCGATACCATCACTTTAGTGTCGAATCCGGCTGTTGAGCCTTTACCGGGTTATCGTCCGGCCAAGCCCATGGTTTATGCCGGTATTTATCCCGTCGACAATGATCAGTATCCCGATCTGCGAGAAGCTTTAGAGAAGCTCAAGCTCAATGATTCTTCGCTATTCTTTGAGCCTGAAACTTCTGATGCCTTAGGTTTTGGCTTCCGTTGTGGATTTCTTGGATTGCTCCATATGGAGATTATTCAAGAGCGCTTAGAGCGTGAATATAATCTCAATTTGATCACCACTGCACCATCTGTAGTTTATCGCGTCACCAAAACCGATAACACTGTGGTCATGGTTGAGAACCCAGCACTGCTGCCCGATCCTACTTATCGTCTCTTCATAGAAGAACCTTTCGTCACCGCTAATATCATTACTCCAACCGAGTATGTTGGTACATTGATGGAGCTCTGCCAACAGCGTCGTGGTGTTTACGTTGACATGAAACACCTTGACCCTAGACGGGCTATGCTTGTCTATGAATTACCTCTGGCTGAAATCATCACTGACTTTTTTGATCAACTAAAGAGTCGCTCTAGGGGCTATGCTAGCCTTGACTATCTCTTTAAAGAATTCAGAGAAGAGCGCTTAGTTAAGATCGATATTTTGATTGGTGGTGACAAAGTCGACGCTCTTTCGGCGATTGTGCATTACGATCGTGCCCATTCTGCTGGCCGGGCAATTTCAGAAAAGTTGAAGAAGTTAATTCCCCGGCAAATGTTTGAAGTGCCTATTCAAGCGGCTATCGGTGGAAAAATTGTGGCCCGTGAAACCATTTCTGCAGTACGAAAGAACGTACTTGCTAAGTGTTATGGCGGTGACATTAGCCGTAAGAGAAAACTTCTTGATAAACAAAAAGAAGGTAAAAAGCGCATGAAATCTGTGGGGCGTGTAGACATTCCTCAAGAGGCTTTCATGGCCTTGCTCAAAATCGACGAGTAGCAGTTTTATATGATCTCCCCTTTTGGTAAAGACCGTGGGCAAGAAAAAAGACGATCGCATAGGTAAAGAAGATCCAGAGTTTGAAAGAGAAAGCGAACTGGCTCGGCGTAAGCTTTTGCAAGATGCCTGGGTGGCACGAAATACCCTTTATCTAGAGCTGTTTGGTGAACCAAGTTCTGTATCACCAGCTAACTATGGCCCTCCGGTCTTCAAAGATGATGTGGGTAAAGCGACGCGGAAAAATCGCCTAGATAGCAGTGATACTTCAAGGCCTTCAGATTTATCCATCGAAGGCGATCAACAGTTGGCTGTCTTGGCCTATGGTCCTGATCCCTTTAAACCCTACTGGACTTACGTAACCGCTGGCATCTCTAGCCCCTGGGTGCAGAGCGAGGCCCAAGAGGTATCTGGTTTTGGCTGCGAGCTTATGATCAAGAGTCCCACCAATAGTGCCTGGGCTCCACAGCTTTTGCGCACAATGGCTTTTTATATTTTCAATCATGCCGGTACTCTGAGCCCAGGTAAACGCATCAATTTAGGTGCGCCCATTGCCCCCAACTCGGATTCGCAATTGCGCAGTGCCATTATCTGGTATGCCGATGAGGCGCCCGATGCTTGGTACCAATTACCATCCGGCGGCTTTGGCTTGTTCCTGGCAGTTGGTGTCACAGAAGCAGAGTGTGCCTTTGCTGATTCCACTGAAAATTATGGTACCTGGTGCATCGAGCAATTGCTGCGGCGAAAGGGTCATGGTCAGGTGACTAACCCCGAGCGCAACGACATGATGAGCGAGTCTGATACTCCAGTTATGCTAGAGACTATCAAGCAGTTTGCTGATACTTTCCGTCAGTTTGATGTCGAAGCTGATGTGATGGCCAATCAAGACGAGCAATAGTTTTAAAGGTCAATAGCTGCGTTGCCACCAGCTACTGGTGTTAGTTGCTCATCTTTTGTGGTTTTGGCGAAGTCTAGCTTCTTCATGTCGATTTTTCGCAGATTCAAATTGTCATAAGAGCGGAAGTAGAATAGCGAGTTGGTCATATCTTTGACCACAACCCATTGCGTGTAATCGCTGTGGTCGATTTGCTTGTCTGCTGGTCTGACATCACCAAGCGGAATATCCACGGCATTGAGAATATGCAGGGTGAGATTGACGCCAGCTTTGGCGTCAGCTACCGGTTTGGCAAAGCCGAGCATGGCGCAGGTGCGAACAAACCGTGATGGTGGTGTCCAGTCGCCTGGAATGCCGAGGAAGCCGCCGCCTTGACCGGGTGGGGCCAAGATTGTATCTCTAACTCGAATGGGTTCGGCGTTTGAGGCTGATATGTTGACATAGTTGCTGAGATTGATTTTGTGCCAGTCAAATGTTGGTGCATTAGTAAGCACTGTGGCGGTATTGTCGTATATTTTTTGCTGGCCGTTGGTAAACTCAATCACGGCGCTGGCGCCAGAGGCATCATGAATTGCCAGGTGTGCCGTGGGGGTGCCACCCCACTCAGCCATTTGTGGAGCCCAAACTTTCACTTTAGCAATCGCGTCTTTAACTTCGGCGACACTAGTGAAATTTCCTAAGAGCCAATGGTCTAGATCTAGCAGGTTGATTACGTTTGCTGCTGGAGTTGCTTTTACATCCTGGTAGATTGTGCCTGGCATCCAGAGCATTCCAACCGATAGGCCTTTCTCATTCATGCCGTCAATGGCAAGGGGCATATTGTTAGCATCGAGGGCGAGATAGCCGTATTTGCTCTTCCAGCTCAGGGCTGGCTTGTTGTCTGGAGTTGTAGAAGTACGTTCTTGCTCTCTTGGATATTTGCGGATATTCGACTTGAGGTCAGCACCCCATTCCATAGAGCGGCCCACGATTTTTGTACCATCGCTTGTCTTCACCATAAAATCAGTGCAAGCAAGGCTCGGTTCAAGAACTGTGCCAGTTAAGCTGAGAGCCGTAAACAGTGGTGCCAAAAATTTCAAGCTTAATCTAGTCACTGCTATCGCCTCATAAGTTTAGTAGTTCAGGCTTTGTTTTCAGAGCCGCTTTTAACGTGTTTAGTTCTGGCCAGTGTATGAATCATGTAGGCGCAGTCTATTTCTTGATTGTCACGAATTACCGATACAGTGGCTTCGGCTATAACCAGAGTTTTTCCTACTTTGATAATGCCGCCTCGTCCAATTAACTTAGAGCCGTTAGCCGGGTATAAAAAATTGACTTTGAATTCGGCCGATAGACACTCTTCATCTGGTGGTAGCACAGTATAGGTAGTGAAGCCTGAGGCTGTGTCAGCCAGCATGGCTACTATGCCACCATGAAAGAAACCGTGTTGCTGTTGGGTTGCTTTTGAAAAGGGCAAATGCACTTCAACATAACCAAGGCTAATTTCTTCGATTGTGCCACCAAGAGCATGCATTACTCCCTGGTGCTCAAAGCTCTTTCTGATTTTTTCTTCGAAGTTTTCGTCCTGCACTTTGAGCGGGCCGCGTATAGACTTGCGAATGATTGTGCTGTTTGGAGTCTGCATGATGGTTCCCTAAAAGAATGGATTGGCGCTGCTGGCTATTTGCTTGTACCGGCCGCCACTTTTTCTGCTGATTCGCTGACACGACGGTAAACACAGCCGTTTTTAACCGCTAGTTCGGTGGCAAGAACCGCTCCTCCAGCCGCACCGAGAATGGCGTTATGAGCCAGGGCGGTGAATCTTACCCAATTGTCTTCGCCGACAGCCAATTGACCAATGCTTACGGCCATGCCGTTTTCAGTCATGACGTCAAGCTTTGGCTGTGGTCTATCTGCTGCATCGATATAATGAATTTGATTTTGTGGTGCCGATGGCAAGCCGCGCACGCCCTCGAACTGATTCCATTTTGCTAAAATAGTATCTTTGTCTATGGCCTTTTCGAACTGCACATTGACGTAGGCCGTGTGTCCGTCGCTGACAGCAACGCGTACACACTTAGCTTGAATTTTTGGAGTGCTGACATGTTCGATACCAGAATCGGTCAGCTGGCCCCAGACCTTAAGTGGTTCTTGCTCTGATTTTTGTTCTTCGCCACCAATGTAAGGAATAACGTTCTCAACCATTTCAGGCCAGGTCTGGAAGGTTTTGCCGGCTCCAGAAAGAGCTTGTTCGCTGTGAACAAAGATTTGCTTGATGCCAAACTCTTTTAGTGGAGTGAGGGCAATAACATAGCTTTGGATTGAGCAATTGCTCTTAACCATTATGGCGCCAGTTGTATAGCCCCGTTGTTGACGCTGAGCTTTTAAGACATTGAGATGGTCAGCGTTTGCTGCTGGTATCATCATTGGTACCAACTTGTCCATTCTGTAAGCTGAGTTGCACGACGTGACAAAGACACCGCGCTTAGCCAGGTCATCCTCTAGCTTTAAAACCGCGGCTTTGTCGATGCTCACTGCACAGAAGACAATATCGACGCCATCAACAACCTGGTCAAGGTCATCGGCATCAACTACAGCAAGTTTGCCTATAGCTGGCGGGATAGGAAAATCCATAAACCAGCGACCAGCCACCGACTGCTCATAAGTCTTGCCAGCAGAACCCGCAGAGGCGGCCAATTTTGTTACGGCAAACCAGGGGTGGTCTTTGAGCATGCGGATTAATTGCTGACCGACCATTCCGGTGGCGCCAACAATTCCAACCTTGAGCGGTTTGCCGTCCAGCTTAAACTTAGCTTCGCTAGTAGTGGTTGTTACTGTTGCTAACTCAGTTATTTCTGTCATGGCTTGATCTCGCTTTTAGGTGAAAAATTGGATGAGGAACGTGCTCCGCGACCTACTTCTGTCAGAGTATATCAGCGCTTTGTTGCGCAGAAGCCGACTGTGAAGGGATTTTGCCGCTCTTCTCTTGCACCTGCTGGAAATCTTCTTCTGATGTGGATTGGCCGTGGGCTTAGCTCTGAGCCCTCCTCCGCGATCGTGACCAATTGTGCTCTGTTGTTGATGAGATATAAGTAAATAATGGCTGCCCTGGAAAAGCTCGAAAAATAGACGGAACTAAACTCTTTGGCTCTTGTCTGTGTCTAGGAAAGTTTCTTTGGTTTCAGTCTGGGAGCACACAATGGGTAAGTCATTAGGTATTGATCTTGGCACCACTAATTCAGTTGTGGCTGTCATGGAAGGCGGACAAGCAATTGTCATTGCTAACAGTGATGGCAATCGCACAACGCCTTCGGTTGTAGCGATGTCTAAGAGCGGAGATCGGTTAGTGGGGCAACTGGCAAGGCGGCAGGCGGTCCTGAACCCCCTCAACACTGTCTCATCAATAAAGCGGTTTATTGGCCGGCGCTTTGATGAAGTGGAAGGCGAACGAAAAATGGTGCCATACACCGTCAAATGCGGTGAAGATGGTGGCTGCAAAATCATCATCGACAAGAAAGAATATACTCCTGAAGAAATTTCAGCGATGGTCTTGCGTAAGCTCAAAGAAGACGCTGAGAAATATTTGGGTGAGAAAGTAACAAGTGCGGTGATCACTGTGCCCGCTTACTTTAATGATTCACAGCGTCAATCGACCAAGAATGCTGGCGCCATAGCCGGTCTTGAAGTTCTGCGCATCATAAACGAGCCCACCGCGGCAGCCTTGGCTTACGGTATTGACAAGAAGACTGACGAGATGGTGATGGTCTTTGACCTTGGTGGTGGAACCTTCGACGTATCAATTTTGGAAGTAGGCGATGGTGTTTTTGAAGTAAAGGCTACCGCTGGTGATACCCATCTTGGTGGTGACGACTTCGATCACAGCTTGGTCAACTATCTTGCGGACGAATTTGAGAAGCAAGAAGGGGTTAACCTGCGCAAAGATCCCCAAGCTTTGCAGCGCCTTTCTGAGGCTGCTGAGAGGGCTAAAATTGAGCTGTCGTCTTTGACTGAAGCAACCATATCTCTGCCGTTTGTTACTGCTACTGCGGCTGGACCGAAGCATTTAGAGATGAAAGTCAGTCGGGCAAAATTCAATGAATTGACCCGTGAACTGGTAGAACGTTGCCGCAAGCCTGTGGAGCAAGCCTTAGCTGATGCTGGCCTGAGCCCGGGGCAAGTTGACGAAGTTGTGCTGGTGGGCGGCTCATCGCGCATTCCTGCTGTGCAGGCTTTGGTCAAACTGATGACTGCCAACAAGCAGCCTAATCAAAGTGTTAATCCTGATGAAGTTGTGGCTATTGGTGCTGCTATTCAAGCCGGAATTATTAGTGGCGAAGTCTCTGATATTGTCCTTCTTGATGTCACTCCCCTATCGCTAGGCATTGAAACCATGGGTGGTGTCTTCACTAAATTGGTGGAGCGCAATACAACCATTCCCACCCATAAATCACAGATGTTCTCTACAGCAGAAGACAATCAGCCTGGAGTAGACATTTATGTCTTCCAAGGAGAACGTCCTATGGCTCGCGATAACAAGACCCTAGGCAACTTCAAGCTCGATGGCATCAAGGCTGCTCCCCGTGGCATGAATGCTATTGAAGTTTCCTTTGATATCGACTCAAACGGTATCGTTAACGTGGCCGCAAAAGAGCAAGCGACAGGTAAAGAGCAGAAAATTACAATCACTGCTAGCACCAATTTGACCAAAGAAGACATCGAGCGACTATTGAAAGAGGCTACAGCTAATGCTGCTGCTGACAGTAAAGTAAAAGACGAAGCTGATGTTCGTAACGAAGCTGACCAGGCTTGCTACGCCGTTGAGCACCTGCTCAAAGACGGGGGCGAGAAGATACGAGACACTAATCGTTCTCGCTCACAGTTGCTGATTACCGAATTGCGTCAAAAGCTGGAAAAGCATGAAAGCATTGCCGATATCAAAAAGATGACTGCCGATGTGCAAGCTCTTATGGCGATGTTGCAGCAGGATATTTCGGCTGCAGCTGCTGGTGGAAATGGCTCTAATGGTAATGGAGCTAATGGTAATGGATCTAATGGTAATGGATCTGGTCCAACGGCTAAGCCCAAAGAAGAAGACGATATCGTCGACGCTGAGGTTAGTGCAGTCTAGAGGCGCAGTCTAGGTAGAGCAAAAGGAAAAGCCGCTGTCGGTATACAGCGGCTTTTCTTTTTGCTTTGATTTGGCTGCTTTAAGCTCTCGCTGCTACAAGTTTGCTATGCACCGTTGACGACTCAGCCTTGTTATTGTCAAGGATTCCTTTGACGTGTTCAACTTCTGCTCTGGTACCGTGGGCAATAACTAGATATTTACTGGCTTTCAGGGCTGTTTCATATTTGAGTACGCTGTCTTTGGGTATGCCAGCGCCAATTAGTGCCCCACCCAAAGCACTAACTCCACCGACAACTACTGCTGTTTCAAGAGCTCCAACCAGCCAGCTGACGATGGGGCCGCCGATCATTGTCGGGCCAATTCCGGGAATGAAAACAAAGGCCGAACCAAATAGTAAACCCCAAATCCAACCCCAAAAAGCGCCGGTTTTGCCCCAGGTTGCTACTTGATCGCCTAAATTGTAGTAGCCAACCACATGTTCTTCTGTGTGATAGTCTTTGCCGACAATACTCAGCTGCTTCATATCAAAGCCTGATTTTTGTAGCTCTTTAATGGCCTCTTCTGCCTCTAAATGGTCTTTGAAGACCGCTATAACTGAGTCATTTGCTGTTGCGTGCATTTCTCGTCCTTTGTTTCTGAATTTAGTAAGTAAATTTGTAATTGTTGTTGTCGCTCATCTTTCGCTTTGCATGACTAGGCAATTTCTTGAGCTGTTTCATTACCATCAATGTCGCTCTCAATATCTTCAACCAGAATGTTTCGTTCTCTTGTCCCGAATCTTGGCGTATACAGGGCAGCGAAGAGAACCTTGCCGTCGGGCTTTGTTGACGGCAAAAGTTGAATTCGCTCTCTGATGTTGTCTGCTTGAGCCACATGGATTAGTTCGTATTGTTCGTCTCTGAAATTGAGAACAACGTATAGCCCTTCTTTTTCTTCTAAAGAGTCGACATCGTTAAATGGTCCATCAAATTCGTGTTTACCAATGAGAATTGACATAAAATCCCTTTTGAAACGGAGCTTCTTGTCTTTGACTTGGTTCAAC
>CALRJJ020000097.1:0-10917 GCA_943367505.1 Flavobacterium psychrophilum
GGTCTTTCTGCCCGTGGTGTTTCTGCTTTACTGGGTCTTGCCACAGCGTTTGCGGGTGCCACTACTTTTAGTGGCGAGCTATGTCTTCTACTGCTCCTGGCGCCCAATATACGGTTTATTGATCTTTGGCCTCACCCTGGTCACCTTCCTTCTGGTTCCTTATATAGAGAAGGCTGCCAAGGCTGAAAGCGGCAAGCATGTCTTCACGGCAAAGGGTTGGCTCGGTATCACTGTAGCCGTCAACTTGATTTGTTTGGCAATTTTCAAATACGCCTATTTCACCGTTGGCACGGTGAAGCAAGGTCTCTCGCTGGCTGGCATTGATTGGAAAGAACCCCACCTGCATATCATCTTGCCGCTGGGTATTTCGTTCTTCGTTTTCGAATTCATTCACTATGCTGTGGAAGTCTATCGCGGCAAACCAGTGGTTAAGAACTTCTCAGCCCTGGCTCTTTTCGCTGGCTTCTTCCCCACGCAAATCGCTGGACCGATTAAACGCTATCAAGACTTTGTGCCGCAATTAACTGAAAAGCTCAAATTCAAATGGGAATATGTCGACGAAGGCATGCAAATGATTCTCATGGGTCTGGCTAAAAAAGTATTGCTTGCCGATAACCTGGCTCTTGTTGTACAGGCTGGTTTCGCTCATCCAGAAAACTTTTCATCAGTAGATCTCTGGCTCATTACCTACGCTTTTGCTTTCCAAATCTTCTTCGACTTCGCTGGTTATACAGATGTAGCCCGCGGCTCAGCTCTTTTGTTTGGCTATAAAGTACCAATCAACTTCAACTTGCCCTACATGGCTGCCAACGTGGCCGATTTCTGGAACCGCTGGCACATCAGCTTGTCGACCTGGTTAAGAGACTATCTCTTTATTCCATTGGGTGGCTCGCGTTGCTCACGTATTCTCAACTACAGAAACCTTTTCATCACCATGGCCTTAGGTGGTCTCTGGCACGGTGCAGCAATGCACTTCCTCGCCTGGGGTGCCTTCCAGGGTGGCGTTTTGATTCTGCACAAAGAATACCTGCGTTTGCTTGATGCCATTGGCGTCAACAAGTTCTTAGCCGCTTCCAAAGAATCAGGCACCATTGCTCACAAGCTCTACCACTGGTTCTCCATTGTCGCCACCTTCCATATTGTCTGTATCGGTTGGGTACTCTTCCGTGCCGATGATATGAAAACTGCTGGAACAATCATCTACAAACTGGTCATGGCTCCCGTTGAGCTACTGCACTTCAGCGCTTCGCAACTAGCAATTCTGCAAATTCGCGACCCAATTATCTTCCCAGCATTGCTTCTGCTCTTGCCTGGTTTGATGATCTCGCAACCAATCATCACTTGGCTCAACGACAAGAAGTTCTATCAAAGCCCACCATGGGCAGTGCAGGTTAGCTTGATGGTGGCATTGATGTGCTTGCTGACAATCTTCTCCCCAGACAGCTCGCCACGGTTCATCTACTTCCAGTTCTAAGAAGTTCAGGGTTACTGTGGAATCCGCAACCAACACTAAGATCACTCCAGTCAAGCCAGCCAGAAGCCGCTTTTTAGTGGCACTGGCTAGCTTTGTACTGCTCTCAGCAGGTCTGGCTCATCTTTCTTTTGGTCAAACTGAACCTACAGACTTCCCTGTAAATACCTGGACAACCTGGGCAATCAAAGACTTTCTTTCGGACCAGAAGAAACCAGATGTGGTCTTCATGGGCTCATCTCTAATGCTCGTGCCTCTCGACGGCACCGACGCCGACCACCTTAATCGTCGCATCGATGGCTCAGCGCATCACAAGAGCGTCTATTTCGAAGACAAATTCAAGCAATATTCCGGTCAAAAAATAGCCAGCTATAACTTTGCTCTACCGGGTGAAATGCCCTCTGACGCGGCTTTGATTACACGCTTCTTGCTCAAAGGCGAGAAAGCACCAAAAGTTTTGGTCTATGGAGTTGGCCCCCGCGACTTTATGGATAACCTCTTGCCCAGCCCGGCTGCCACTGATCCATTTCAGTATTTATCGCGCTTTGGCGACTGGAGCAACCGCGTCGATTTAATCGTTCCCCAGTGGCAAGAGCGTCTTAACTACGAACTCGGCCGCGCCTTTTATACATACGGTGCCAAGAACCAACTGGCTCAAAACAGCGATCGCGCTATTAGCGCCGTGCTCAATAAATTAGCGCCTACTCCTAAAACAGATAAGACCAGAGCCGAGCTTGTGGCTACACGCCGCCTGCTCCTGCCTGACTATCACCCCTTTGAAATCAACCGGGACGAATGTTTCTTCCGTCCCGAAAGCCAGTCGGCCCGACCCAAGTTTGAAGACAATATCAGCGAATACCGCAAGCGTTATAAAACGCTGAAGATGGAAACCTTCAATGGCCAGATGCAGTTCCTCGCCGATATTCTCGATACAGCTAAAGAGCGCCAGGTTCATGTGGTCTTAGTGGCCATGCCCATTACCGACATCAATCGCAACCTTCTATCAGACCAATCATGGAATCTGTACAGAAGCCGCTTGCGCGATTTAGCTTCACGTCATCAAGACACAACAACATTCTTCGATATGCAAGAAACCAAAGCTTTCAACATATCTGATTTCCAAGACACTGTGCACTTGCACTCCGGTGGTGGCGCTAAATTGCTTGACATGATTGCCAAAATCATGGCCAAAGATAAGGCCAGCATGGCCGCCCTTGCCCCAGCAGCGAGCGACGTTGCTGATAGCCAAGCTCTCGATCGCTTCCGCCAGACAACCAGAAAAGAAGCGATGGTTGAGCAGAAGGAGTCAGCACCGCTATGACTCTTGAAACTCTTATCGCTCCCGAAACAACAGATAAGCCCATTTCAGTGCCAAGTGAAGGGAAAGACCGCCGCGTCAATCCTGATACAACGCCTTTCAACTTGCCCTTTCCTGACAGGCGCAAGCGCGGCCGCTCCAGTTCATTCGCTGTCGCCCTGGCACTTTTTTTTGCCATAAACTGCGCCCTCTCCTTCTATACACCCATCGATTTTGATCCCTATCGCTTTCCTTACCAAGGCTGGGCCTGGTGGACATTTAACGATCTCAAAGCCAGTAAAGAACTACATAACGTCGCCCTGCTTGGCTCATCGCTCATGGTTAGCGCTGTCTCTTGCTGCGATGCCAACCACCTCAACAAGCAGCTTGACCTCACCACTTATCACAAAGCTAGCTACCTAGACGACAAATTGACCACCGCCTTTGGTGGCAAGTTCAATACCTACAATCTTTCCGCTCCGGGCCAGATGCCCTCAGATGCCTACCTCACTCTCAAGGGTATGCTGACCACAGCCCATCGCCCTGAAATCGTTATCTATGGAGTGGCACCGCGCGATTTCATCGACAGTAGAATGTCTAGCCCTACTGATACGGAGCCCTTTCGCTTCCTCAACCGCCTGGTCAACACTGACGAATGCGCCCCAGGACTATTTCGCGACCCCATGGGCCGCCTAGAATGGCTCATTAATCGCAATCTCTATGTTTCACACCACGCCGTGGATTTTCAAATGCTGGGCGGCGATCTAATTAAAGCCACACTAGACAAAGCCACACCAGTTCCAGCGGGAGCGAAAGCTTATACCTATTGGGACCGAACCAAGCTAATGCCCCTCTACAAACCCGGTGAAATTCATAGCCAGGCCATTATTACCCAACCAACTTCGCGCGCTCAAGCAACAGCAGAGTGGCGCGACAACACGGTAGAGTACATTGAGCGCTATCGCCATCCAGATAGGCACACCTATAAGACTCAGTTCTACTTCTTGCGCAAATTGGTAGAACTCTGCAAGAAAGAAAAAATTGAGCTAGTTCTAGTGAACATGCCGATTGCCAAAGAAAACATTGCCGTTCTCAAACCGGAAGCCTACCTCAAATTTGTCTTTGCCCTGCAACAATTTGCCATAGATCAGAAAGTTGCCACCTATGACCTTAATGATTTCAATCACTTCGACAAAAGTGATTACCACGACTATGTACACCTCAATGCTTTTGGTGCCAAGAAGCTATTTGACAGTCTTGTCTACACCTTGAAAAACGCTCCGCACACCAATCTTGCCTTGCGCATGGCTGGGCAGGAATTAGTTAGACAAGAAGCCAACCACTATCAATTCAGTGATACCAACACAATTCAACCCCAGGTTCTGCAAGAACGCCTAAAAAATGCCTTCGGAAGAATAGGCAATTCGGTAGACCCAGCCCTGCAGTATGTGCCAGCTGAACTAAATACAAATAGAGATTCAAGTTCAAGCCCTAGCTCAACGAAAATCGGCGCCAAAACTAACGGCGCGGAGATGTAATATGAGCAAACCAGCATTCCCCCTCGCTCTAACCCTATTTGCCCTGGTTAACGTCGCCCTCTATGGCCTCTTCCAGGCCAATAAGCTCAATGGCGAGAAAATTCTAGACAATCAATCAGTGCGCCAGGCAAACTATGAAGCCCGCCAAGAAGGGCCCTGGATCTGGTGGGTGACCAGAAGCTTTCTGGCGAAAAAGCAGAGCCCCGACTTGGTACTGCTAGGCAGCTCGCAAATGGGTTCAGCGATCTTCTCAGCCGAGGCCGAGCACCGCAAAGAAGCTCTTGATACAACCGACCAGAGAGAAGTTACCCGCCTGGGTGCTGCCCTTAAAAACCTTACCGGCAAGCAAGCAGAAGTGTTCAACTTAGCTATGGGCGGGGCCATGGTATCAGATCACTATCTGCTGGCCCGCACCCTTTTCAAAGGTGCACAAAAACCCAAAGCAGTAATTATTGGCGTTAACCCCAGAGATTTTCTCGATAATACTTTGCCATCGGCCAGCTCTACCGATGCCTTCTATTTCCTCAGCCCCTATGTCAATGTCAGCAGTTTGGCACCAGTTTCGTTTGCTGGCCCCTTCAACTTGCTTGACTATCGTCTCAAAGAATGGCTGCCACTGAAGCAAGTCACGACAATTCTCAAAGGCAATGAGCCTCCGAGTTTAGCCAATGTGCCAACCTTCACCAACCCTGAAGCTAAAGGTGTTCTAGAGCCAAAGACTAACACGGCAAAAGACGGCACTGCCGTTAATACCAAAGTTCTACAGGCAATTTCGGGCTCAGCCGGTGATGTGCGCCAGGGTCAGTGGCGCGTTCCCGCCGAGCCACCCTATGTCTTTATCGACAATACCAGAGAATATTTGCGCCGCTACAAGAATCCAAATCCACCTTGCCTAGCCGGCGAGAAAGCTTACTTCCATGCCCTTCTTACTTTCCTCAAGCAAGAGGATATCAAAGTAGTAGTGGTGGGTATGCCAAGCCTGCAGAGCAACCGCGATATATTACCGCCGACTTTCTGGTCACAGTTCAAGAACTATCTGCAGACAGAAGCAGTTGCTTCTGGTGGCTCATTTGTAGATCTGTTCGGCGACCAGCGCTTCGACAGCCATGATTTTCTCGATACTGTTCACCTCAACCGTTGGGGTGGTGGCAAATTGATTTCAGTGCTGGCCCAAGAGCTGGCAAAGAACGGTGAAATTACTGCTGTTTTAGGCAATCAACCGCAGAGCAACCAACAAGCAGTAAGTACGAAATCACAAAAACAATGGCAATAGTTGTCCTCGCCTTCACTCTCCTTTTCACAATACCGGCAAGCCTTTGGCTATCGGCTGTGCCTGCAGGAGCCAAGGCAGCTGCAACTACCTCCACTAAGCAAGCTTCACCCAGTCGAAATTTTGACCAACTCTACCGCAATGCCGAGCTAGAAATGGGGCACTTAAACTTTGAGAAAGCACGAAAGCTCTATCAAGAAATAGATAAGCTGAGCGGCCCAGCCAGTGCTGACAAACAAGGAACCGGCAAGAAGGCTAGAATCATGTTAAAAGCCTATTTGCCACTATATCCGGTGACGCAAACTTGCAATGATATGTATAAGCAGGGTGACGTACTAATGCGCTCACAAAACCCTCATGATGCCTTAGCCGTTTTTACTGACCTGGCCAATCGCTATCCCAAATTTGAATGGGCCCAAACCGCTATGGCCGCTCTCTATATGAGAATGAAAGACACTGAATCGGCAGCTCAATGTGCTCGCCGAGCCCTATCAATCAACGAGAATTTTCTTCAGGCCTGGATGATTCTTATTCATGATGCCATGGTGCACAATGACCTTGATGGTGAAATAGATGCCGCGACCCAAGCCCTAGAGCTCGACCCCACAAGTAATGAAGTGCGGAGCTTGCTCTATAGTTTGAAGGCCGAAAAACAGAAGCAATTGCCTGATTAAAGACAAATCAATCAACTAAGCGCTGAAAGGCCAGGGCCGTATTGTGAGTGCCAAAGCCGAAACTGTTTGACATGGCGCGCTCTATCGGAACTTTCAAAGCGACATTGGCAACGTGATTGAGTTGACAGAGTGGGTCAACGGCATGCAAATTGATAGTAGGTGGAATCACACCATTGGCAATTGAGAGGCAGCAGATTGCTGCCTCTATAGCTCCGGCGGCACCGAGCATATGACCAGTCATTGACTTGGTGGCACTGACCGGAACAGCACTGACATGCTCACCAAGAACGGCACGGATAGCATTAGCTTCCGAGCGATCACCAACAAGAGTAGAAGTGGCATGGGCATTGATATAGTCTATTTGATTACTGGCCCAGCCGGCCTGAGACATAGCCTGAAGCATCGCCCTCTTCGCACCATCACCATCTTGGCGCGGTGAGGTAATATCATAAGCATCACTGACGCATCCGAAACCAACTAACTCGGCATAGATGCGTGCACCTCTGGCCTTAGCATGCTCTAATTCTTCCAAAACGAGTACACATGCACCTTCTGACATAACAAAGCCATCGCGCTCTTGATCAAATGGGCGGGAGGCAGCAACAGGATCACTATTGCGCCCAGACAGTACTTTTGAAGAAGCAAAGCCGGCCATGCACAAGGATGTAATTGGTGCATCGGCTCCACCAGCGAACATAACGTCGGCCTGACCAAGCTGAATGGTGCGCATGGCGTCCCCAATGGCAGAAGAGCCGGTGGCACAGGCGGTGCTTACACAGGAGCTATAGCCCTCTGCTCCTTGAAGAATAGAAACCCAGCCAGAGGCCATATTCACAATCATCATAGGCACAGTAAAAGGCGAGCACTTATCTGGCCCTCGCTTCAACATGCGGTAAAAGTTATTCTCAATTGTCTCAAAGCCACCAGCAGCAGAGCCCACACTGACACCGACACGCTCTGGTTGGTCGAACTTATCGGGCAGACGCGCATCAGAGCGAGCAAGAGAGCTAGCGGCTACGGCCATTTGAATAAATCTATCCATTCTCGTTTTGTTTTTAGCCGAAACGAAATCACTTGCTTCGAAGTCACGAACTTCCCCAACAATACGGCAATAGCTCATCAGCTCTGGGGCAATAGCTGACAACTCTCCAATGGCAGAATTTCCCTTCACAAGGTGCTCAAAGAAATCCTCGCTCTGCCCAAAAGGTGTTATGGCACCAACGCCACTGACTACAACTCTTCTAAACATAATAGA
Source organism: Flavobacterium psychrophilum (assembly GCA_943367505.1). Classification (GTDB taxonomy): domain Bacteria; phylum Cyanobacteriota; class Vampirovibrionia; order Obscuribacterales; family Obscuribacteraceae. The sequence goes on from CALRJJ020000097.1 coordinate 7,506, forward strand.
CTCCTGGACCAGCAAAAACAACAATAAATACATACTAACACGTAGATTGCAAGTTACAAGTTATATAGGTCAAATAGTCAGCTAACTGTTTGACAAACCTTGATATAGCGGGCAAATCTAGTACGATAAAGTGATGGTGAGAAGATCCGACTGCCCCATAGCCTGCACCCTCGACCTACTTGGCGATAAGTGGACATTGTTAGTGTTACGCGACATTGTCATTTTGAACAAAAGTAGATTCGAACAGTTTCTTGATTCGCCTGAGAAGATCGCCACAAACATTCTTACAGACCGCCTGCACAAGCTAGAAAAGGTTGGGTTAATCACGAAAGCTCCATACAGCAGCCACCGTTTTCGCATGGCTTATTCAGCCACAGAAAAGGGCATGAGCACCGCTCCTTTACTGCGAGAATTTGTTCGCTGGGGTCTGGCCAACATAGAAAACACCAGCACAGCGCTAGCCAACTCGACTAACGACTAAAGAATAACTATTAAAGAGAACTGGGGCTGCGCTTAAGAGCCAGTGACAGATTAGATGCTGCGGTCAGCTTTGCCAGTTTCTGCATAAATGTTGTGCTATTTTCAGGTTTCAAGTGCACTGAATCAACAAAGTTGCTGTTGTTAGTCCATTGCCCTTGATTGAGGTCAACAAACTCAACGCCATACTGATTGCAGAGTTGCTCAGCATGACTGAGATATTGCTTGTAGAAGCTCTTGGGCAAGGCCTTCATGTTATCTTGAGAGAGAGGCATATTCACTACCATCAAGTTAACCTTGCGCTCCTGACAGAGCCGTAAAAGCTTTTCAAAATAATCGAACTGAGCCTCTGCCCGACTGACCTGCACAGGCGTGTAACGTCTTTTATATTCGGCTTCTGTAGTCTGCCAATCAGCGTGGTCAACAGCACAGTTTGGCACCACCATCGGTGTGCCAATCGCTTCACCAGGTAGCAAACCTTTCTTCTGTGGCTTAAGGGCAAGCGTATCGTAATACTTGTCGAAAACAACAAATGGCAAACACTTTTCAATGGCTCGTTTGGCTCTGATAGCAAAGAGATTTTGCCAATCAGTGCGATAGCGATAAAGACTAGAAAGGCGCTCACCACAGGCCGAAGTGCGGTCCACCGAAGTCATAGCGGGCTCACTATGAAATAACTGGGGCAGATCTGCGGCGTTGGCAAATATTCTAAAAATCGGACTAGCATCAATGCGAGGGAAGAGATTGTCTTGGAAATCACGAGGGGCGATGCCATAGACAATTGACGTTCCCGCAGTTGCGTCTGACGAAGCCGGCAATACTTCTTTTGCCACCAGAAAAGCATCAGAAGCCATTTGGCCACCCATAGCCAGGCAATAGCTGCGCACAAAACTAGATTTTGCAGTGGCACTAGAGCCAGCCTCTTTGACCAGCGAACGTTCTAAATAGTTTTCAAAACTAGTCAGGCGCCGCTGATGAAAGCGCTTAAATTCTTTGCCCGTAAAAATCGCCTCGCACTGCAAAGCCGGTGCCACCACAAGTGAAGAGCCAAGCAAAAGCACCGGACGAGAGGCACTACCAGCAGTGGCGCTAGCCCCTTCCTTCTGCTCACACTGATCTTGCTGCATCGCTCGTTTTACGGCAACCACAGCGTTGTAAGGTTCAGCTTTGTCGGTGTTAACAGTATTGATAGCAGCGAGCGGATGGCTGACACCAACTAGCACATCAATTGCGGCCACAAGCACTGCCGCCAGACATGCGGAGCTAACTATGCGACGACTAATCTTTTGTTCTGCCAAAATAGCTGCTACTCAAAAACCGCTGAACATTTATGGACCAGCCTAATGTTACTAGAGATTTGTCAAGGAGCGCACTCTTTCAGGCCAGATCAGCAGATTTGTATATAAATGGCTTTTAAGCTAACGGTGAGAACCGGCCGAACTGGGCCTATTGGCACGATTCATCGGCTTGGCGTTTTTCTTCAACAAGAGCCGGTCGGCCAAGAAGGTCAAATCATCACGCTTCCACATTTCCATGATCGGCTTTTCACCCCCTGGCGGCCAAGCTGGCTCAGAACCAAAAGCCTCTTCATCTAAAACTTGCAAATACTTCTCATAGGTCGCCGGTACGGCTTTTTCGTCCTCAGCCAGCAAGAGCGCTTCGGTGTATACCCTCGGCAAGAGCACGTCTTTGTGCTTTTCTAAAATCTCATCGAGAATAGCTTGAGCTTTCTTATTTTCACCATCCTCGGCTAGATAACGCACCAATTGCAGCTTAGCCTTAAAACCACTGGTCTTGGCCGTCATTGCTTCCTCTAAAGTCGCCACAGCCTCAGCCTTACGCCCCATGCGATAAAGAGTTTCAGCCTTAATTGCCAGCAATTGAGCCTGCGAATTACCATTGGCAAACAAGGCCCGATACGCCCAAGAAAAAGGAGAGGGGTGCAAACGCAACTGTTCAGCCTGGTCAAAAAGCTCAACAGCTCGAGCTTTGGGGTCTGAACCCGGCGTGAAGACCGTAGCCTCGTCGGGGTGACGCATACATAGCTGAGCGCCATAGTAGCCTTTGAGCATCTCTAGCCAGGTAAAAGTAGCAAAAGTAACATCACACAGAGCAAATACCAGCAAAGCCGCCCCCAGCGACTGAATCAAGTTTTGCCCCTTAACAATGGGCGACTTCAGTCGATCAACCAAGCGGTCATTTATTGTCAAACCCGGTCTGTACTTCTGAAAAAGCGCCACCAGCTCTTTCTGTTCTTTCAGGTCCAAAATTGACAGAGGAATACGCACTAAGACATCGGGCCGATTAACGGCACTGGCCGCTGCCTCGTCAGCTTGAGCAAAGACCAGGCCAGAGCTGGCAAAAGACCGCACTTCTAAAGTTCCTAGAAAAGTTAAATAGAGCTCGTCCACAGCCTCAAACAAAACACGACGACGACCGATAAGCAAGGCTGGATGGCCATAGCAGGCAGCTGCTTTGTCGGTAGCACTGTTGGCGGGCTCGTCAGAATTAGGGCCAGCGCTGCTAATAGATTCATAGACAAGGGCAAAACGCCGGTAAAAAATAAGGGGCAGACCGTTCTTAAAAAAGTAAGCGGCCCGGGTAGCCAGATCGCTCTCTAAGGTCATAGCCAGGCAATGGCCCACTAGTAGAGAAAAGATCACGGCCACGGGGAAGAGTTGCACTACATTGAGAGCAAACCAAGCGGTCGAGCAAAGCAAGACCAGAAAAACTACCCCGAAAACAGGCCAGGCAAAACCAATCAAGGTATAAACCAGATGCGAAAGGCTGGGTGGCATTTTGCTAGGGGCAAGCGCTGCAGCTGGCTTTAATTTCTCGTCCGATAAATCTATGGCCCAATCCTCTAGAACTTCATCCTTAACTTACCCAGATGTATCGATTTCACTAGGGCCTGTGCATTGTGATTGCTTGGCTG
>CALRJJ020000098.1:0-10915 GCA_943367505.1 Flavobacterium psychrophilum
TGAGCGCCGCAGTAATGGTGCCAATCTGGTGGCGGAGGCAAGGACAACCAAAAACAGTTTTGACAGTATTGCCAAGCAAATATTTCTCTATGAAAACCTTTCGCCCCAAGCCAAAGAACGTTTGAGAACAGTTTTACAAAAGTGGAGCAGCGCCGAAAGACAGCTGCCATTGGTGGCCTTCGATACCAGCAATCCTAAAGAAATTGCCCGACTCGAGCAGTCAATTTCATCAATATTTAGCGAAATCAATTTAGTGGGCAATGAAGTGGCGGCCCAGGGCCACGAAGCATCCGAGAAAAACCTTGCCAGCCTGCGAATGGTAAGAGAATATCTCTACATCGCCCTTTTGATTTCATCTCTCGGTGGCATATTTTTAGCCTGGTTGGTCGGTCAGCTAGCCTATCGACCGATTGCTCATATCCTCGCTAATGCAGCGGCAATGGCTCAAAGTCGAACCTTAAGACCACTGCAATCGGGGCCACCAGAACTAATGGCAATCGATCAAGCTTTAGTCGAAATCGATCGCAAACTTTCTCACGCAAACTCAAGACAGCACAGCCTCTACCAATTGTCACCAGCCTTCTTGCTGGAATTATCAGAGAGCGGCCAGATTATAAAAGGCAATGAAATTGTATCGAAATGGCTCAACTATGATGAGAGTGAAGAGTTCTTTGATTTCTTTGAGGGAGCCCAGCGACTAAGATTTGAGAGTCAATTTGAACAAGCGCGCGAAAGTAAAAAACGAAGAGTCTTCCATCTCGCGGCCGACAAACTTCTCTCGTTCCCTAGTCATACGCAGTGGACTATTACCTGGAATGACCAATCCCATTCATATTTCTGTGTTGCCCACGACGTTACCGACTCAACTAACATCGAACAGTTGCGTGATCAAATCAGTCGCTACCTCACTATCGAGCTAGGTGCTCCGCTCAAGACAATTACCTCTTTAATCGCTCAAAGCAAACAAATTACTCTGAGCGAGGGGCGCGATAGCTGGACTAATAAACAATTAGCAGCGATCTCAAATAATCTTGAGCGCTTGACCAATCTACTCAATCAATTAGACCACTCTACCGATCCGACCAACCTCGAACAAGCAAGCACTCAAGGGGTCTGCTCTAACAAAATCGCCATCAATCACGCCACCGAAGCAGTTCGCAGCTTAGCCCACAGCAAGTCAGTGCAGATTGTGGCCAAAGTGGAGTGGGCCATGGTGCGCTGCACCGAATCTGAGCTAGAGCGCGTTTTAATCAATCTTATTTCAAATGCAATCAAATATACGCCGCAGGGCAGCCGCATTGAAGTGATTTCGCAGCCCGAGAAAGGCTACAATGACTTTTCGAAAGATTCTATAGAAATGGTTCGCTTTGCAGTTGTCGACCAGGGCTCAGGCATTCCAGAGCATTCCAGACAAGAGGTATTCGCCCCTTTTAAGCAACTCGCCAACGCCAAAACTGTAGCGACCCCCTCAACCGGGCTCGGTTTAAGTGTCTGCAAAACTATTGTAGAGAGAAGCGGCGGCAAAATCTGGGTAGAAAACGGCAAAAGTGGTGGCGCCGCCTTCAACTTCTTACTACCGGCAGACAGTGCAGGGGGCCAAAAATTAATCGATTAAAGCCCGGCCAAAAGAGGTTATAAAGTCGTATTTCCTGGGTATTATGGGTGTCTATCCAGGCCTTAAAGAAGGAAAATATGTTCGACCGATTCAAAAATGTTATGAAAGGCATGCTCAACCAGGGCGTCAGCAAACTTGAAACGCCTGCCATACTGGCAGAGCAAGCCCAAATGGAACTAGAATCGGGGCTGAAAAAAGTAAAAGAAGCTGTAACAGTAGCTGTTACTAACGAAAAGATGTTAGAAACGCAGCTGCAAAAGAACAAAGACGACCTCGCTATGTGGGAAAAGCGAGCGATCATGGCAGTTGAGCAAAATAATGATGACCTTGCCCGCCAGTGTATCGCTAAGAAAAAAGAATTTAGCGAACACGTGCAGTCTCTCAGCACTCAACTGACCGAGCAAAAAAATAGCACCGCTGCCATGAAGCAGAAGCTCAGCGAAATCGAAGAAGAATATCGCGAATTTAAAGTGAAAAAGCAGGCCATGCTCGCTCGAGCCAAGGCTGCTGATGGTGTGGCCAAAGCCAACGAATTGATCTCTGGCGGTGGCGCCAGTGGTGGCTCAAGTATGGATAAGTGGGAAGAGAAAATTCGAGACAAAGAGAATCGCAATGAAGCCTTAAAAGAGCTAAGTGGCAGCAGCACCGATAAGCATTTTAACGATGCTGCTAAAAGTCTTGATCTTGACGATGAGCTAGCAGCGCTTAAGGCAAAAATGACCACGCCAAAACTAATAGAAGATAAAACTGCTGACACAACTAATGGTAAGACAGTTGTCGATGCCAACGTACCGATGATTCGCAAAAATCAGCCAGAAACCGAACTTGAAGTAATCGATGCTGAAGTTGTGGACGAGAACAAATAGGTAAAAATTAAAAGGAACTTTCTACAGACTCTTCCGTCAGCGAGCAAGGCAACGGGAGAACCAACATGTCAGATGAAGAAAAAGACCTAGGTACAGCAGCTAATTCTAGTGCTTTTACCCAAGCAAAACAGCGTCTAGCCTCACATCCAGAGGCGAAACCTGAAGTATTAGAAAAGCTAGCAGACAAGAGCAATAGTGAAGTAGTGACCAGAGTGGCAGAAAATGCCCAGGCCATGCCAAGCACACTAGAAAAGCTCTCTACCCATGAATCTGCCGCAGTTCGTTCTGCCGTCACCAAGAATCCCAATACCTCAAACGAAGTTTTGACCAACCTGGCCCACGACGAACATCCAGATGTGCGCTTTGAACTAGCTGGAAACGCCCACACCCCAGTGAAAATACTGGAAGCGCTTAAGGAAGACGAGAATCCTTATGTGGTCGACAGAGCAGAAAAGACCCTGAAAGCCGTCAAAAGTGTACTAGAAACGGCGGACGAACTATTAATGCACTGTGATTATGCCCAGGCCGAAGCAGCTTACAAGACCCTGATTCTGGCCCTAGAGACCCTGATTGGCGCCGAGCACCCAGAGGTGGCAGCGGCCCGCCACAAACTAGCTGCGGCTCTAGCCGGACAAAATAAAGACGCCGAATCGCAAGCAGTCGAAAAGCTGGCAAAAATGACAGTTGAAGCCTTGAAAGAAGCTAAATCTACTTCTTAGTCGACTTTATCACCTTAAGAAAGTCAATTTGGCCCACTGGCCAAGCACGACTGACAATCTGCCTTGCTGGGAGCTCATCGGCGGAGCCCGCTTCTGACAAATCTTGTAAGACGACCTCCCCTTCATGAGCAGGGCTATCGCCTGACTTAAGATTGCGCACCGAGAAGCACAACTCGTGTGCATTGCGCCAGCACGGAGCGGAGCCAAATGAGCCACTGAGGTTAGCATCGCTCTGGGGCAAGGCTTTCTCTAAAACCGTAACCTCTCCGCCATTGCCGTCGGCATTGAGACTTATTACCTTGACCGCTCCTTTTTCGCCCAGTATGGCTATCTTTGTACCGTCTTGATTAGGCTCGAAAGTATCAAGAGCCGAAGCCAATGCTGGCCCGGCAATGGCAATTTGCTCTAGACTAGCCTTCTTCTCGTTATTGGCCGGCCGATAGCGAAATAAGGCCCGTTCTTGCAAACCAAACATAACACCGCAAGCCGGTAGCTTCACTGGCGTCGAGCTAAATAGTAGACTGCCGTCTTGCAGGGTACGAAGGCGGCTATCACTGGTCAATTCACCGGCACATTGAGCTAAATCATGCCGCGATGAATGAGCCAGCAGAGCCCCATTAAGGTCTGCCACTGGCAAATTGCAAATGGTTGAAACCGGAACGAAAGTGATGTAACCAGAATCTTTTGGCGACAGCTCTCTAAAGAAGTAGAGAGAGCGGCTATCTCTTGCCCAGTCTGGCTTAGAAACATTGACAGCCACAACTTTGAGGGCCCCGGTTAGTGTGACAACCGATAGCTTATGCCGCCCCTTATGGGCTTGGGAGATGGCAGCCAATTTTCCGTTAGGAGAAAGACGCAAATCATCAATTGGCACGGAGCTTTTGAATACAATCGGACCGGCAGCGGCCTTCACATCTTTAATGTCGCCATTGAAATCAAATAGCTGCACATAGTCGAGAGTGGTATCGGGCGCCTTAACACCGGCCTTAGTCAAATGGTGTTTAGTGCGGCGATAGCCAAGCAATGCATGATGATTATCAGGGAGCCAGCGAAAATATAAGACTGGGCCGAAGTTTGGCCCAAGCACTGGTTTAGAGATACTATCAAGGTCAGCCAGTCGCAGCTGGTCGGCCAGCACCGCCATGCGCTTGCCATCGGGCGACCAAGAGAGGCGTTCTTCAAAGTCGCAAGCGCCAAGAACGGTAATAGAGAATAGAGCGGCAGTAATCAGCTTAAGTATTTTCATAGCTTCCTAACAAACAATCGATAGAAATTAGCCGGGACATATTATAGTCACTCAGCAATTTCCATCGATTGTCGGCATTAACTATTTAAAGCTTACTGAGCTTTTGCCACCTTACTCAAGTTACCGGCACATTTGCGACACTCATCGGCGCAGGCTTTGATGTTCACATCGCTATTTACAGTCGAACCGCCACAAGCTTTAATGCACTCATTGCAGGCATCAATGGCTATAGCAGCAGAACGTTTCTGAAAAGCTGAAGCATTGCCAATGAATTCTGATGATGACTTGCAAGCAGTAATAACATCTTTGAGAGCATTGGTCATCGAGGCTTTGCCGTAGTTGCCTTTTTTAGTGACACAATAATTGAGTGTCTTAGCGGCAAAATTAGCACACGAATCACAATTGTTCTTAGCGATTTCAGCAGTAGTTTGGGCTGAGGCCCCGAGGCAGTAGGCACCAAGAACAAAGGCGCAGAGCACCATAATCAGTGAACTTATCATTTTCTTCATAGCTTATCTAATCCTCTATTTATCTAACGACCACAGTGCTGTTCAACTTGGCTTGCAGACGGTTCAAATCATCAGTCATCACAGTCGCACCAGTGGCGCTGATTGAAGCACCATTGCGGTAGCCAGCTTCACGAGCCGATAGAGCGGTCAAATCAGACTTAAACTGCAACAGTTGATCTTTGGTGATATGACCAAAAGCATATTCATCTTCAATACGTCTAGTCAGTTGAATTTTGCGGAAAGTGAGATCGTCTGCCAGTGTTAGATGTCCATCGACGGTGACAAATTGCGGAGCAATGACACTTGAATAAGTCTTTTCAGTAATCGGAATCAAACGACTCGACACTGAATTAAGACCAGAACCCATTTGTATTGCCCGACTGTAAGTGACCACACTAGAAGAAGAAGCATCATAAGGAGTTACAACCGCTAATTCTTGACGCATTAGCTCAGCTTGAGCAGCGGCTAGACGACCTTTAGCTTGGGCCTCGGCAATCTGTGCTTCAAGATCTTTACGGCGCGAATCAATTGATAGAAGAAGAGTTGGAGCAGCCGGGGCCACCGCCACATCGACAATGTTGCCATATTGATCGACCATAGCCACCATAGCCCGGGTGCTCTCATCAACAATGACATAGCCATTAGAGAGTGGAGCGCCATTAACCAAATGGGTAACAGTATTGTAAGAACCTTGTGCCACACCGGTTATCGGATCTACGACAATGTAGCTGGAAGAACTCGGTAGAACATAGGTGGTAGAGAAGCTAGTAGGTGAGCCAGTTGAGCGAGTAGAAGAGGTAGTTGTAGTTACCTGGGTATCAGCATTAGCGGCAAGAGAGCCAGTTAATGCGAAGCCCGCTAAGAAGGCATATACGAATGTATAACGGAAGGTTTGCGTGCGACGCATAATTATTTTCTCCATCTGCTGTAATTGAATCTTTCAGCAGGCAGAGACTGTTGGAACCCAGGGAAGTTCCAGCAATTTCAATTTAGCTTGTCAATTGATCACTTAGCGATTGCCAAGCCATCAACTATTTCAACATTTGCCAGCTTCAACAGTTGCTCAGGCTGAAGCACAACCTTGGTGGAGCGATTGCCACCACCAAGAATTATTTCAAGAGAGCTAGCCATCACAGCAGCATCTACATATAGCGGAATATCAGGTAAGCCAAAGGGAGTAACACCACCAATTTGCATGCCTGTTAAAGCCATGGTCTGATCAGCGGTAGCAAACGAAACTTTTTTGGCGCCAAGCAATTTCGACACCGTTCTATTGACGTCTAATTTAGTATTGGCCAAGACAATGCAACAAGCAAAGCGAACTGGCTCGCTCTTAGTAGCAACGATAATGGCATTGGCCGACTGCCCCAACTGAAAACCATACTTTTCGCAAAAGAGCGCCGTGTCTGCGAAGTCTGGATCACATTCAAAAACACTATATTGCAGCTGGTGCTGCGCTAAAGCATCAGCCACAAGGTCGTGAAGCTTCCCTGTTTGTTCGATCACTTCCACCTCTCTTGTTTCAATTACCTATATAAGCCAGGTAGCCAAGCATTAAAATCTCAAGCCTGAGCAATTATCATGCATTAATTTGGCCAGGAATAGTCGATAATTCTACTGACTCTAAAAAGGATTCAAACTATGCAGCGGTGGTTCGCACTAGCCCTAGTAATTCTCACAGTTCAGCCCGCCTTTGCTGCCACATGGGATGAACACAATAAAACTGGCCTTGCCGCTCTCCATGACGGCAACCTAGAGGAAGCCGAAAAAGAATTTTCGGCCTGCCGCAGACAAGCCGAAAAAAGTGGTGCCCGCTATGGCAACTTTGCCACCACATTGATAAACCAGGGCTTACTTTACGATAAAAAAGACAATGTGGCCGAATCGGAAAAAGACTACAAAGAAGCACTAGGCATATACGAAAAATCGTTTGGCAAAGATGCCATTCAGGTTTCTAACGCCCTCAATGGCTTGGCTGACCTCTACCGCCATCACAAGCGTTATCCTGAAGCCGCTCCGCTCTACCTGCGGGCCAAGCAGATTAGAGAAAAAGTTGCACCAGATCATCCTGATTATGCTGACACTCTCAATGGTCTAGCAGATGTCTATCGCAAGACCGGTAAGAATGCTGATGCGGCAATTCTCTACACAAAAGTGCTCGATATTCGCAAAAAAGCTTTTGGTGCCAATCACCCCAAAACGGCAAAGTCACTAGAGAACTTAGCTAGCGCCTATACCGCTAGTGGCAAAATCGATATGGCCGAGCCCGTTTATGAAAACCTTGTGGCCACCCGCGAAAGTCTAGGTGGGCTCGAAGACCCTAAAGTTGCTCAAGCCCTAGAAGATATGGCTGCGGCTCTAACTCAAAATGGCAAATACAAAAAAGCCGAAAGCCGATACAAACGTGCTCTAGCCATCAGAGAGAAGAATGCTAAAGCCGATCCAGCGGCGCTGGCCAATTGCCTCACCGGTTACAGTGCCTTGTTGCGCAAGACCGGTCTCAATGATGAAGCAGCAAAGATGGAAGCCCGGGCAAAGAAACCGGCTGGCAAACCTGGCGCCAAAAACTGATTGACACCGCTAGTGATGGCCCTTCTTAGTCTAGGGTTAACCCGAGGCCCTATTCCATACTGCTTTTACTAAAATTGCAGGTACAATACACGAGTATTAAACCGCTGAGGCTAGACGGAATGACTTCCCAAGAGCCAGTTAGTGCTTCCCAGAAGCAAATTGCCATAATGCTAGTAGAAGATCACCTAATCACCCGCATGGGCCTGCGGTTTGCTCTTGAGCAAGTAAGCGATCTAAAAATAGTAGCTGAAGCCGAAGACGGCAATAACGCAGTGACAACAGCTCTTCAAATAAAGCCTAATGTCATCCTTATGGATATTGGCTTACCTGGCATTAATGGCATTGATGCGGCCCAACAAATCAAGAGCAAAGAACCGGCAATCCGCATTGTCATGTTGACATCGCACAATCTGGACGAAGATATCCTGGCTGCTCTCGCTGCCAACTGCGATGGCTATTGCCTCAAAGACGTGGCAGCAGACCAACTTGTCAATGCCATAAGAACAGTCAACAATGGTGGCATATGGCTAGATCCATCAATTGCCAAGCGGGTCATTCGCGCCTTTGTCGAGCAGAAGCCAGCAGCGGCGCCAGTCAATAGCAGTACTCTCTCTGAGCGAGAATTAGAAGTTCTAACCCTCGTGGTAGAAGGGTTAAGCAATCAACAAATAGCCGAGCGCTTAATTCTTAGCACTGAAACCATAAAAACTCACATGCGTCATTTGATGGAAAAACTTTCGGTTTCAGATAGAACCCAAGCCGCAGTAAAGGCTTTACGCACCGGCTTAGTTTAAACAGTTTACTCTGACTAAGAAGAAAGGAGTAAACCGCTTATCGGCAACTTCACTGTAATAGTCGTGCCTTCTTCTGCGGTACTGTCACAAGTTATACGCCCCTGATGCAACTGAGCAATGCGATGGCAAAGATAAAGCCCAAGACCAGTTTTGGCAACATAGGTTTTGCCAGGTACGCCTTGCCAGAACTTTGAAAGCATACTGGTTCTCACCTCATCTGGCATGGGTTTGCCAAAATTATGGATGCGCACGCAGAGCTTAGAATCGACCAATTCGGCTGCGACACTGATCAACTGACCACTATCACTATATTTAAATGCATTATCGAGTAAGTTGGAGAACAGCGTGCGCAGTGCGTCTTCATCACCCCAAATGCGACAAGCCGATGCCAGCGCATCAAAAGAACAATCGATTTCTATCTTGTGGGCCTGCGAAAACTGGCTAACACAATCGAGCAAAAGCTGTTTGGCATTGAGAATTTCGCGACTGAGATCACTGCCCACTTCATAGCGGTATATTTCAAGCAAGCGCTGAACAAGCTGCAGCTGATTCTTATTGGCCTGTTGCATCACCATCAAGGCCTCACTTTGGGCCGCATTTAAGTCACCAAGCTGTCCGCGAAGCAAACCACTGAGCAAATTCTCTGTACCAATCAAAGGTATGCTCATATCGTGGGCCAAAGTGGCAATAAAATCTTGAATAGCAGCCATTCTTAGGGTCTGTTCTTCCGAGCGACGCCGTTGAATGGCATAGCGAATGCTACGCACTAGCGACTCATTGCCGACATTTTGCTTTACCAGATAGTCTTGAGCCCCCAGACTAACTGATTGCAGGCCAAGCTGCTCATTATCACTACTGGTCAAAATAATTATTGGGCAGCCGTCGACAAATTCTCTAGCTCGACTCAAAGACTCAAGGCCGCGACTATCAGGCAAGTTAAGATCAAGCAAAACAACATCGGGTCTCTCGTCTTTCAGATAGCGCTGGGCTGCAGCCATATCGCTCACCCTTTGCACATCGAACTGTGGCTGCGTGCGAGAAGCAAGAAGTCTTTTAACATACTCACAATAAAATTTGTCGTCTTCGATCATGAAGACATTTACTTGCTGCAAACTCTCGTTGGTTACCATTTATATCTAGAATCTCTTCAGTGCAATTAACTTGCAAATCAGTTGGTTGATTAGCCTGTATACGCGGCCATTACAGTGATCATACCCTCTTATGGGAGAAACGCATCCCCCAGATGGTTAGCCGAATGGGTGATAAGGCGCTTAAATACGTCCGCTGGGTGATAGCTAATTTGTGACAAGCCAGGGAAAATTAGACTGTGGCTAAGACACGTCCTAAAGGTTAAAAATGACAAAAGAGCAAAAGCTAGACAGGCAGTTGAAAATATTGATTGTTGACGACGATGCTTTTTTTCGTCAGTTACTAAACCGCATACTTTCAGCCGCTGGCTATAAAGTAATTGAGACCAGCAGTGTTAGCGATGCCATTTGTGCCTTAAATCAACTACCAGATTTAGCCATCATCGACTACCTCATGCCAGGTAGTAACGGCGCCAATTTTATTAAAGAGCTGAGAGCAAATTACTACAGATTTCCGATTGTCTTTTGCTCAGGCGCAGTAATCGACAATGAAACTTTTGCTTCAATGGTCAAAACCTATCAAGTCGATATGATTATTCAAAAACCAATACATCCCGAAATGTTCGTGCAACAAATTGCCGAATTATTTGAGCCGCGAGATGACAGAACTAGATTGGCCGAGCTAGAAGCCGAGCTAGAAAGAGATCTGCAACTAGATTTGCTTTTAGAAGCAAAAGACGCAGCCAATAATGAGAAGAAACAGCTCACAGAAGATTTACACCACCAAGAACTTTTGCTACCAGAAACAGACGGCGCACGAGCAATAAGAGAAACAGAAGAGGCCATAGCTGAACTAGGTTGTATCTACTTACTTGAGCTGCCAAATGAGCTAGAGCAAATGACCACTGAGATCTTAACGGCTGCAGAAAAAGGCGATGCCAGCAGCCTGGGTAAAGCCAGCTATAGAGCCCACCAAATCAAAGGAACCTCAGGTTCACTTGGCTTTGACGCTCTCAGTCAGATTGGCTCAGCCTTAGAAAAGCGATTGATTGCTGTGGGCAAACTAGATCTCACTGGCGAAGCTCTCAATTGGGAAGAAATTTTAGTTCTAGTAGAACAGGCTAGAGACTGGATTGAGAATAAAGTAGCGGAACTGAATTCAGCGGCGCCAAGAAGAATCGAGACAACAGATTTAGATCAAAGTAAAAATGACAGCGCCAAAAGCAGAGTGTTGCCACCAAGAGTTTTGATAGTGGCAAGCGATCAAGAACTAATTGGTACACTAACCAGTGGGCTAGAAGAAGAACGTATGGCCGTAACGTCTCTATGTAGCAGCATGGAAGCTTTTAGCGTGCTAGATGATTTTCAACCAGAGCTAGTGCTGCTGCAAGAGACAATGCCAAGCGTTAGCGGCAATGATGTTTGCCGAATGATTCGCTGCAACTCACGCTGGAAAGCCTTACCTATATTGATCTTGATGGATACTAAGGGCTGCACGGCAGAATCA
>CALRJJ020000099.1:0-10913 GCA_943367505.1 Flavobacterium psychrophilum
TCGGGTTATCTGCGCCCTCGACTTGTCCTTCAACTTGTCCTTCAACTTCCCCTGCGACTTGTCCATCAGGTTGCCCCTCTGGAGTCTCACCACTGAGCAAGTCGTTGACGCCCTGAGCCCCAAGCAAAGCCTCTAGGTCTTCAATACTGATAAAGCCATTTTCGCCATCAGGATTAATGCCTTGAGCTTCTTGTACTTGCTTGATGATATTGATCAAGTCTTCAGGAGTCATGCCGTCAGGCAAGTTCTCAAAAGTAAGATTGTCGAGATCATCAACATCTACCGATTGCGGTTGCGCCCGGAAGAGCTGCTGAATTGACTCAGCCTGGATGCTGCGCAGAAGTTGATTGAACATATTGAAGGCTTCGCGCTTATATTCTTGCAGCGGATCTTTTTGACCATAGGCTCTGAGCTGAATACCTTCGCGCAGCAAGTCAATGTTGTGCAAGTAATCAACCCACTTGCTATCAATGTTGTGCAGCAATACCTGACGCTCAAATTCGCGCATATCTTCAGTGCCAATGTGCTCTTCGCGCACCTTATAAGCCAGCTCTACATCTTCCCAAAGCCTCTGCCTCAAGTCTTCATAAGCAAGACCCTTAAGCTCGTCCACTTTAACTTCAGCCAACATCGGAATATCAACGGCGAGGTTGCGCAACACTTCTGGAAGCTGATCGTCGTCCCACAGATCGCTAGATGAGTCAGGATCGATTTGAGCTTCGAGAATCAAGTCTAGGTGCTCGCGCAGCATGTCGAGCATGCCCATTTTCAGGTCAGCTTTTTCTAAGATACGACGACGTTCGCGGTAAATAACTTCACGCTGAGTATTGAGCACATCGTCGTACTGCAATACGTGTTTTCTGGTGTCGAAGTGATGGGCTTCAACTTTTTTCTGAGCATTTTCAATAGACTTACTGACCATGCCAGATTCAATCGGCATATCTTCGTCGGCCTTGATCATGTCCATCAAGCGCGATATGGCAGCTCCGCCAAAAATACGCATCAGTTGATCTTCAAGGGACAAGAAGAAACGAGTGGTTCCAGGGTCGCCCTGACGGCCAGCCCGACCTCGCAACTGGTTATCGATTCTTCGAGCTTCGTGCCTCTCTGTACCAATGATGTGCAGACCACCAACAGCAATAACTTCATCGTGCTCTTTATCGGTTTGCTCTTTCATTTTCGGGGTCAATTCTTTGACCTTAGCCTCATAAAGAGCCAGTCTTTCTGGGTCGTTATGCAGCTCTTCTTGATCAGGAAACTCTTTGAGCAGTTTTTCTTTAGCGAGATATTCGGCATTACCACCAAGCAAAATGTCAGTACCACGACCGGCCATGTTGGTGGCTACTACTACGGCACCCTTACGACCAGCTTGAGCAACAATCATCGCTTCTTTAGCGTGCTGTTTAGCGTTCAGAACATGGTGATCAATGCCCTTGCGAATAGCTGCCACTACTTTAGCGGTGCGCATCATTGAAAACAGCCGCTCAGCCAATTCCTCTTCTTTAGGAAATTCGCTTTCGGCCTTTTTCACAAGCTCTTGCAGTTTATCGATGTCGATTTGACCGGGGCGCTCAAAGATTTTGCGCAGGCCTTCGATGGTCTCACCGCTGAGGTTGCGAGCCTTCATGTGAGTATCAATGTTTTTGATTTTCCAGATCAAATACTCGCCCATTTTCTGGGGCTTGCTCAACAGCTCGTCAATCAGTTCTGACTTTTCAATCGAAACTGTACCAACAAGAACGGGACGCCCCAACTGGTGCATGTCCACGATTTCTTCTACAACGGCGATGTATTTCATGCGCTCGTTTTTGTAGATGATATCTGGATAGTCAATACGCTGGTTGCCACGGTTGGTGGGAATGGCCACCACATCAAGGTTGTAAATTTTAGAGAATTCAGAGGCTTCAGTCATAGCGGTACCGGTCATACCAGCCAGCTTAGGATAAAGCCTGAACAAGTTTTGATAGGTGATCGAAGCGTAGGTCATGGTCTCTTCTTGAATCGGCACACGCTCTTTCGCTTCAATGGCCTGGTGCAGACCATCGCTCCAACGGCGACCTTGCATCATACGGCCGGTAAATTCATCTACGATACAAATTTCAGGCTTGCCTTCTTCGTCTGGATGAATAACATACTCAGTATCGATGCGATAAAGCTCTTTGGCCCGCAAGGCTTGCACCAAGTGGTGCGAATAGTTATGGTGCATATCGAAGAGGTCAGCGACGTCAAGCATTTTCTCAGCATTGATGATGCCTTGCTCGGTCAAAAGAACGTTGCGTTGTTTTTCATCAACCCAGTAGTCGCACTCTTCATCGTCTTTATCTTTGCCGCGCTCAAGCAGCGGGGCCAATTGCGACATGCGCACATAGAGGTCGGTATGTGAATCGCGTGGGAAGCCCGAAATAATCAACGGCGTTCTGGCTTCGTCAATAAGGATGTTATCGACTTCGTCGACGATGGCAAAGTAATAGGGACGCTGCACTAGCTCATCGAGAGACTTGCGCATATTGTCGCGCAGATAGTCGAAGCCAAATTCGTGGTTGGTACCATAGGTAATATCAGCACGATAGGCTTGATATTTTTCGTGGTCAGGCTGGTGCGAATAAACCAGACCAGTGGTAAGACCAAGGAAGTTATAGAGGCGGCCCATCCACTCAGAATCTCGGCGAGCCAGGTAATCGTTGACAGTGACAACGTGAACACCACGACCGGCTAGAGCATTGAGGTAGGTCGGCAAGGTAGCAACCAGGGTCTTACCTTCACCGGTGCGCATTTCAGCAATTTTGTTAAAGTGCAAAGCGGCACCACCCATAAACTGTACGTCGAAGTGACGCATTCCTAGAACGCGCTTACCAGCTTCGCGACAAACAGCAAATGCCTCAGGCAAAATTTCTTCTAGAACATGGGCCAGCACAATGTCTTTCTTTGTGCGCATCTGCCCGGGCATTTTCGGGGTTTCGTCAGGAATGAGCTTAGCGTCTTCAACGTCTTTTAGAGCGTTGGCGATTTTGGCCTTAAACTCAGCGGTCTTACCTTGCAGCTCTTCATCTGTAAGCTTCTGCATGGCAGCATCAAAAGAATTGGCCTTATCGACATAAGGTTGGAGATGCTGTACGCGCTTTTCGTTGGTATCTCCGAACAATTGCTTGAGAAAACCTTTTGCCTTCTCTTCCAGAACGTCCAACATCAGCTAAATCTCCCACCAATAGAATGCATCACGGCGTATCTTACCGCGCAAACTCTTGCGGCGCCGTCAGTACCACGGCTATTTTAACATCTTGCAGTATCCCTCTTGGGAAGCAGCCAGAGACAGCCACGCCTGCTATCATTGGCTCGTCAAGGGCGCCAAACGGCCCCGTGGCTAGATATGAACAAAACTGAATATCATGGACAACAACAATGAACGAGTCGAAGCCAAGCACTGATACGAACGAGCAGCCGAAGAAAGCGCTCTCAGGCCTTTCTTTGGAAGAATTGACTAAATTTGTCAAAGAGCAGGGGCTGCCAGCCTTCAGAGCTAAACAAATTCACACCTGGATTTATGTCAAATATGCAAACTCTTTTGACGAGATGACAGATCTCTCAGTTGAGTTGCGAGAAAAGCTTAATCAAGTGGCCCAAGTGCCTTTGCTCAAAATTGCCCACCTCGAAGTAAGTAGAGACGGCACCCGCAAATATCTTTTTGAGCTACCAGATGGCAAATTAGTCGAATCGGTACTAATGACTTTTCAAGACCGCCCCAGCCTATCAGCCTGCGTCTCGTCACAAGTTGGTTGTGCCGTCGGTTGTACTTTCTGCGCCACGGGTTATTTGGGCTTCAAGCGCAATTTGACCAGTCAAGAAATTGTTGACCAGGCCATGTCAATTCAGCGCGAATCAGGTCAACGCATAGCTAACATCGTATACATGGGCCAGGGCGAGCCCCTGCTCAACACTGAAGAAGTAATTGCCTCTATTCATGTGGTCAATCAATCGGTAGGAATTGGTGCTCGCCATATAACTGTTTCGACCTCTGGCGTAGTGCCAGGCATCAGACGGCTGGCTCAAGAGAACTTACCGGTTACTCTGGCCCTATCACTGCATGCCCCCGATGCTTACACCCGCGAAGAGATTGTGCCGATTACCAAAAAATGGCCTATCAACGAAGTGATGGCCTCGGTGCGCGACTACTACAAAACCACAAAGCGACGCGTCACCATCGAGTATGTATTGCTTGAAGGAGTGAACGACTCAGTGGAACAGGCCAATCAGCTAGCCGAACTAGTGAAAGATCTGCACTGCAATATCAATTTAATTCCCTTCAATCCCACTAAAAACAACGAAGGCGAAATCATGTACGGTCGCCCCGAAATGCAGGTACAGCATCGTTTTGCTAACGCCGCCGGGCGCACTGGTAAAACTGTCACTATTCGCCTTGAGCGCGGAACAGATATTGACGCGGCTTGCGGTCAGCTGGCTAACAAGTTTGTGCAAAGCTGACACTGCCAAGTTCATAAACACCAGGTTCATAGACACCAATTGAAGTGCAAAAAAATATTCCACGAGCTAAAGAGCATCGTGGAATATTAGGGAAACCTGTTTTCAGAAGTTCTAAAAACTATCTGTTTGTATAGGCGTTATATATCAAGTTATTGATAAAAGCTTCGCCGTTTGGATTGCCACCGCTACCAGCGCTGGCGGAATTAGCGAAACCAACAATCGCGATAAACAAGGCCAACACTACTAAGCTAACGATACGTCTTTTCTTCTCGCTCATTATTCTCTCCTAAAGGCAACCGCCATACTAACAGAGGAAATCTTAGAGTCGCAACCCCTGACAACGCGCCAGTAACTCAGTTATGCCGACCACACCAAACAGATTAAGCACGTCTCAGCACAACAGTTAAGAGAAAGCCCGAAGAGGTAAGTAAAATCAAGGGCAGGTAGGCGGCAAGAGTTCCGTCTAGGCGGCCATTTGCAGCCAGAGCCATAGTTACCTCTTGCAACAAGAAAAAGCTCACAATCAAAAAGCCGCCGTAGATCAAAGAAAAATCTGCGCCTTTTCGTTTACGAAAAAGCACCATCGGGGCCGCCGCCAGAACCAAGAAAAAGCAACTGAGTGGATAAGAGAACCGGCGGTGATACTGCAAAAATAGGTAGGGCGGCACCGCTATTGATGCCCGCTGCAAAAGCTTTATGTTGCCCAGCAATTCACCGGTAGTCTTATCCAAAGTAGTTTTAAAATTCAGACCAATGGTCTTATCTGATTGCACCACAAATGGCAATTGCATTGAAGCAAATTGCATTTGCACCCCGCTTCCACCCGACTCCGAGTTCGGCTGAGCAGCATCAAACAACTCAAAAATCCTGCCGTCACGAAGGGTCCAGGCACAGTTAAGCCACTGAGCAGAACCAGCATAAATGAGTTTGACCACGTCCTTGTTGGTCAAGTCAAAACAAACCAAGGTGGAGACTTTCTTAACCTGATCGTCTGCCACAACTTGCTCTTTGCCCAATTCAATAATCTTAGAAGTTTTAATAACTCTGCCGTCGTCAGACTTCTCTTCCAGCCTTAATTCTGATCGCTCCGGAAAAGGCCGTTGGGCTTTATTAGCAGCAATGATAAATAAGCGGCGGGCAAGGTCTCGACACTGCGGTGCGGCATATTCAGAAATGAGAAAAGCAGCTGAAGAGCTAACGAAACCCATGACGAGAAAAGGAGTAAGCACCCGCAGCAAAGGCACACCAAGTAACTGCAGGGCCACCACTTCGCAATCGCGACTAGAGCGAATCAAAACCAGCATCACAGCCATTACCACCCCTGATGGCAGGCAATAGACCATACCAGTGGGCAACTGCAAAGCCATGATTGTCAGCACAGTTTGCAGAGACAAACCAGAGGCTGTCATCATATCAAGCACGTTTTTAAACTCAGCCGTGCCATAGAAAATGCCCAGAATTGCAAAAGTGCCGACAGTTAGAACCTGCAGAGTTTCAAGCATAATATAACGGTCGTAGAGCTTCATTTTCGCAAGGCCTCAGAAGCACCATCTTGTATAGGGAGTTACATCTCGCTCTATGGGCAGCTCAGCGCTGATAGTAGCAGGCACTTCTCGACCGGCCTGGCATAAAACATGACCAGTAGAATCAACAATAGTCGAAGGTCCCAAAGCCGTAGCAAAGACAAAAGAGCGGTGATTTTCTGCTGCTCGCAAAACACAGAATGACACCATCTGGTCACTCAATATAGAACGGCGAAACCAACTGTTGTCGCTTGAATCAATTAGAACTTCACCGCCAGCTCTCACACCAGCAGCACAAATTTGCGGTGAAACATTCTCGAAACAAAGCACCGGAGCTACTTTTGCTTTACCCAGGTCAAAAACAACCGCTCTTTCACCGGAGCTCATGTCATTGTATTTTTTTCCAAAGCCGTAGAGAAAAGTACCGATTGGTGTCTGTCGAATCCAATCAGGAGTGTACTCGCCCACCGGCACCAGGTAACGTTTGTGATAGACATCTGGCAGAACCTTGCCATCCTGACTAAAGGCACAAACAGAATTGAAAATTCTCTGCTCTTGATCTCTGTCAAAAATTCCCACCACCCAACTCTGCTTTTTCCTCGCTGCAATTTGCGAAGCCATGTTCAAGCTAGCAGCATTGGTCCGGTAATTTAGAGCAATAGCCCATTCCGGCCAAACACAAACAGAATTAGCTGGACTTTTTGCACTTAAATCAAAATATTTTTTCAGCACATCAGTAATTGAGACCTGGTGTACTTTAACTGAAAGACCGGCCTGCAAAGCCGAGAACAGAACCTTTTCTTTGACAGCCACTTTCTCGGCTTCAAGACGAGAGTAGCCAAACCACAAAAGCAAAATTGAAAGAAAGACAGTTAAGGCAGTATTAGCAAAAAGCTTTCTGCCACTGGCAAAAGCAAGAGCGGCAAACCTCTCTCGGCCCCATACATTAGAAGCAAGCAAAGCGGCAAGATTGGCATTGACCAACATAATCCAGGCACTGATGCCGACTCCGCCAATAAGAGCAGCGCTCTGGATCACGATCAGTTGCTTGTATTGACTATAGTGCAAGGGCGACCAGGGGAAGCCCAATAGCTGGGTGGTATTGCACATGCGATCAATCAAAACCCAAGCCAGCGGAAGCACCACAAATGTAGGCCAATGCCATTTTTTCTCAAGCCTGACTGGCAACCAACCACTAACCAGCGGCAATGCTTTGATTAGACAAGGGAAAATCGAGACATAAAGAGCCTGCCAGGCAGCCAGCATCAGCCAGATAGCAAAAGCAGCGAACTGCGGACAAATAGCCGAAGTTCCTTCGCAATAGACAGAGCGAAAAGTAAGGAGCCAACTTAAATAGACCAGGTTATAGCCCAGACCAAAGCAAAAGCCACGACAACCGGCCAACCAGGGGCTGCGAGCGGAGACAGTGAGGAGCAAAAGACTTGTGGTCCAAAACCAGGGCAAATACCACTGCTCCAGACCAGGAGCGCCTAAGCCAAGCACAGCGCCGCAGAGAGCCGCAACAATACGCCAATACCCTTCGGAGCGACCCGAAGTAGGCAAAGAGGCCAGAGGAGGAGCCTCGTCTCGTATATGAGCGGAGATTAAACCAGACACTAAACTTCGCAAAAGCAAGGAATTCGACTACACACATTAGCGCACATAGAGCGCTAAATACCAGTAGTCAGGAGTCATAGAAGGATCAAAGATTTTCATTTTGGCCCCAATTCTGGAGACCTGATTGGTTCAGCATAACTTCAATGAGAATGTGCACATGACAATTGCGCCTTCAATCTATAGACTGACCCAATAATAAAGAAGCAGCTTAACGTCTGTTCAGGTAGCCCTTCTATACCTTGCCCGAGTGAAGTAATGCACCCAGAAGTCAAATTTCTTACAGACACCATGGCCGTGATCTGCGCTCTGATCACGCTTTCTTATTACCTCTTACTCTTATATAAACCGAAAAGGCGCAAGGCCGACCGTTCATTTAGTAGCGTCACAGTAATTGTTCCAGCTCACAACGAACAGCGCTACATAGAAGCCTGCTTGCTTTCTATAATAAAGGCTGAGTTTAAAGGCGAAAAAGAAATCATAGTTGTCGACGACGGCAGCACTGACGCCACCGCCGAAATTGTCTCGCGTATCAAGGCAGTAACACTGATCAGACAACCGCACAGAGGCAAAGCAGCCACTATCAATATGGCCATTGCTAAAGCTAAAGGCGAACTTGTTGCCATCATCGATGGTGACACCGAAATAGACGCTAATACTTTAGAAGTAATGCGCAAAGACCTAGAGCAAGAAAAAACTGCAGGCACCACCTGCCCAGTGGGAGTGAAGAATCGCAACGTCGGCCTGCTTATGTGGCTGCACATAGAAGCACTCTATGTTTCACTCTTACGCTCGATTATGACTAAAGTCAATGCCAACATTATCAACTCAGGTCAATGCGGAATGTTCCGCAAAAAAGAGCTGGTCGAGTGTGGTGGCTTTTCCACATTCGGTCTTTCCGAAGATATGGACATAGCGATTCGCCTTGTCAGAGCTGGTTATCACCTTGCTCTCAGCGAGGGCACCATGGCTCACACCAACATGCCAGATAATTTCGCCTGGTTCTGGCAGCAGCGGCTGCGCTGGTTTCGCGGTAGCCTCAACAATGTTATGCGTCATACGCGCCTGAACACTGGAATCATAGATCTCTACAGCATGCCCCTGGTAATCTATGGCTACGTTCAGTCTTTGATTATGGGCGGCTTTACTCTCTACAAAATCATTGACGGATATTGGGCTCACGTGCAGGCCTCCGGTCAGTTTTTGAACTGGCCCATTGTCGCCTTTCTTATCGATTGGGTATCAGCAGTTGGCATAGTTAAGTGGACCTTTAGACTTATGTCCGGAGCAGTGCCATTTACCCCTGTCGACCTAATTGGCGCCCTCGGCTCAATTTTGAGCTATCCGCTCTTTGTCATTGCCATTATCAAATTTGATAAGAAATTCGATATTAACCACATCATCCCCATACTATTCATGGCCCCGCTCTGGTGGCTATGCATGATCGTTCAAGTAATTTGCATACCGGAGTTATTCAACAAGAAGCGCTATAACATCTGGACAAAACCATCAGTTAACCAACCGCTTCCGGCTCCCAGCAAGGCAGCTGTAGGGGTTGAATGAGTACAACCACAGCTAGACCGAAACCACTTTATGTAGCACAAGTGGCTGGGCTGCTGCTTATCAGCGGCGTTCTTGCGGCCATCTACACCATCTGCTGGGGCTTGGCCCGCAGCAATCCCTATGCCATTGAATATGAAGGCCATGTTTTATGGGCCTGCTTGCAGCTGGCCAAAGGCAGCAACATCTACGATTTAACAGCTCTGAGTCAAGACCCATGGAGCGTGGTTATATATAACCCTCTATATTTTGTCATTGGCGCTCTTTTACTAAAATTATTTGGCACCAGCTTCATACCTTTGCGCCTGCTGACGATGGCTTCAGCCTTGCTTTGCTTTTTCAGTTTTGGGGCACTGCTAAAACGCTGCCGAGTGAACGATTTTCATATGATCATTGCCCTAGCCATGTTCGTCGGCAGCTTGCCGGTACTGCACTGGTCTTCGGTGGCCAGAGTAGACCTCTTGGGCCTGGCCCTGGCAGTTATTGCCCTAGAAAGATTTGTCAAAAGCTGGAGCGATACTAGCGGCGATGAGCAACCAAAACTATCAATCGCGGCAATAATACTTTCAACCCTGGCCTTCTTTAGCAAACAGCAATA
This sequence comes from Flavobacterium psychrophilum, assembly GCA_943367505.1. Taxonomy (GTDB): domain Bacteria; phylum Cyanobacteriota; class Vampirovibrionia; order Obscuribacterales; family Obscuribacteraceae. Next base: position 9,775 of record CALRJJ020000099.1, read on the forward strand.
TGTGGTCTTCATGGTCGCCACAGTTCTCTTTGCTTTATACAAGGGGCAAAAGCGCCTGGCCCTGCAGTATCTGGCCGCCTACACTCTATTGTGTCTAGCTATTGCCGCTTTGCTGCAGGTCTTAACCGGCGGCTACTGGGCCCACCTATCTTACGCTGCCGGCCTGCCCTGGGAATGGGAGACAATCAAGCTATTTCTTTTCCCCTTTCTTTTAGATGCAAAAACCTTAGCCGCGCTCAGTATTATTGCCGCCGCTACCTTCTGGCATAAGCAAGCAAGCAACAACCTAATAACCAAATCACAAAGTATTGAGGCCCTGCCAGCGATACTGTTGCTTTGCTCCATACTGCCGGCACTCTATACCATGGGCCTGCGTGGAGCCTTTCACAATCACTTACTGTGCTGTGAATTCGCTCTTTTTTGGCTAGGGGCAATTAAGCTAGAAAAGCTGCCCGCAAATTTTGCCACAGCAGCCATTTTTGCTAGCGCTGCCAGCCTGGCACCACTAATAGGTTTTACCGCCGAAATGGCTTTCTGCCACGGCCTGCGGGCTGATACAAAAGAAACCATAAGCATGCTGAGCCAGAGCTGCACAGATAAACCCCTACTACTTACCGAAGACCCTTCACTCGCCATATTTGCCGGAGCAAAACCAGCAATGGTTGATGCCACCACAATCTTAAATATCGGCGCCCTGCACCCAGGTCAACTTGATCTCTTGCTGCAAAGACTCGATCAGAAGGCTTACGGGGCTGTGATCATCAATGCTCACGATGCCACCGAACATAAAGGGCACATCTGGAGAGCCCCCGTAGTCAAAGCTATCCTGAAAAATTACAGCCCGGCAGGAAAATCTGGTGGCAACGGTATGAAGCAAGTAGTATTTCTGCCCAATAAGCAACTTTAGCAGCCAACAGAGCGAATTAGAATTAAGTAAGCATGGACAATCTTGAAAAACATGACTCAAATCAGGCTATCCTGACTATCCTGACTAACAAATAAGCAAACAAGCAGAAGCAAAGACAATTTCACCACCGAGATTTTAGAAGTGACTGTGCAAACACTGTTAGTACCATCAAAGCAAACAGTTAATGAAAGCAAGGACGCTGACAAATTTGCTTCGGCACACCTAGAGCAGC
>CALRJJ020000100.1:0-10765 GCA_943367505.1 Flavobacterium psychrophilum
GACCTTTCTTGGTATTGCTGCGGTTTGCATTTGTGTGTATGGTCGCCAAATTTTGCTAGCCATGTTATCTCCCGATTTTTGCTCCTGTTTAGTTCTGCAATTACTTTCCTAATTCCCCTTCTCTTGTTGTTTACTAGTTTTTCTCTAGAATGGCAAATATAGCCTGGTAGCTTACTTCGATCTGATTGTTTAAAAACAGACTGTCCCAGCTTTTCTCTAGTTTGCTAAATTGACTGGCGTTCAGAATTGGAGCTGGTTCTGGATTCCTTTGATGCCTTTTGCTTGCGCCGGTTTGTCTCAGTGAGTGAAAGAAGTCTCTAGACTTATCAAATTTTTGAGTGATTGAGAGCTGCTGAAAGTCGCCGGAGAAACCAGCATTGGAGCAAGCATTTACGACTTCTTCGTAGGACGGAAGAGAGTTAGCTGTGTAGGGTACTCCCGCTAGAGCGCATGCCTCTTTCCATTCGGGAAAGGAGTCCTGCCCTGGAAGGCAGAATGCCAACCTGCCACCAGTACGCAACAACTTGTTGATTGACCTGAATAGATAGGGTAAGTCGTTAATCCACTGAATGGCAAAGGAAGATACAACCATATCGAAATTGAATTCACTATCTAACATGAATTCGGAGAGCCTGTTGCAATCAATTAGATAGGTAAGAATCTGTGAGTCTTTAACCTGTGGTGCCAGTTTTTTTCTTAGTTTTCTCAGCATAGTTGAAGAGGCGTCTAGGCAGACAAAGCAGCTGCTAGGATTTGCTTCGAGCAAATTAGAGGTGAGAATACCTGTACCTGCTCCGATCTCGAGAACGATTAAATTCGAACTGGGTTCGACCTGACTTTCGTTCATCATTTTGATCAGCAGATCTGCAGCGGTTTTCTGGACCACTGCGAATTTGTCATAGCTTTCAGCATGTTTGGAAAATTCAGTGACAACCGGGCTAGTCATTAATTGTTCCTCTCCGTTCTATTTGGTTCAGTTCGCTTCTGTCGAGTTCTTTGCCTGTCAGTTCTTTTCCATTTAGTTCTGTTCTGTCCAGTTTCGTAATATTTTCCAAAATTCTTGCAAGTTCTGCTGCACAAATTTGGGGATGAGTGATCGGCAGCGCATGTTGCCCATTTTCTACTTCATGAAATTTCGAGGCGTTAAGAATGAGGCTGAGTTCGTGACCATGCAAAGACGATAAAAGTGCATCTTCATTGCCGTGAATTACAGTGACATTGGTTTTTTCACTTACAAAGTCGCTCCCTATGTCGACGCCATCTAATAGACGGAGGTCTTCAATCAATTTTTCAACATAAATTGTTCTGTTTGACCTTAAAAAAGTATTTGGTGCGTGGTTTAGACCGCAAGCTCTCCAGAAGTCGAATAGCACTTGGGTTGGCTCAGTCTCGAGTTTCGCAAGCATGCGACGCAGGCTTGTGCGACTGAGACGCTCACCTTTAGTGGCCGTCTTGTGGAAATTCGCAAACGAGGATATACAGAGGAGATAGTCAGCTTGCTGACGCAGGGGCTCTGGGAGTAGATGCAAACCGAGAGAATGTCCGACGAGAATAAGCTTGCCATCAAGTTTCTTGGTTTGCGGATCCAGCGTTGTGTTTGTTCCGAAGTATCCCCGGTCCAAAAGTGCATATTTGACAGCGTATCCTGATTGCTTCATCGAATTAGCTATGCTGTTTAGGTAAGGCGCCCAGCCAATAAAGGTTGAGTGATCCATGGCCCAACCGTGTTGAAACAAGATATTAATTTGCATGCTTAAATTTCCTCAGTGAAGATACTAAGAATTCGAGATCTTCTTCTCTGTGGGCGCAGGTTAGAGAAAAACGCACTGCTGACCTGTCGTCTGCAGTGGTCGGCGGTCTAAGTGCTACAGCCAAGATTCCACAATTTTCTAGGTGTTTACTAAGTGCAAGTGCTTTTTGTTTGCTATCAAAATAGACCGACACTATGTTGCTGGCTGATGCCCCTATGTCAAAGTTGCTACCAATAAGTTCAGTTCGCAGTAGTTCTGCATGCTTTTGCAAGGAGGCGCGCTCTCTGTCTAAGTGCGGTACGATTTCGAGAGATGCATCGATGGCGCCCAATACAGCCGGTGGCATTGCGGTTGTATAGATAAGTCCGGGGCATGTATTGACCAAATATTCTTTAGCGAGTTTTGAACAGAGTAGGTATCCACCAAAGGCACCAAGACCTTTGCTAAAGCAACCCATGGCTAGTTTTACGTCACGTCTTCCTGCCACTAAGCCCATGCCGTTTTTCCCTAATACGCCGACGGCGTGTGCGTCGTCAATATAGAGGTTGCAAGCTTTTTGTGAGGCAATGTTTGCCAGACAGTCGATATCGTGAACTGATCCATCAACACTATAGACAGATTCTGCAAATATCCATTTGCTTGTGTATTCTCGCTGTACAGTTGAATAGACTGCTAATTTTTCTGATAGTGCCTCGTGGTCAAGGTGGGCGAAGCGCTTGAAGCGTGCTCGAGATTGCTTAATACCCTCGACGATACTTCGGTGTGCTGCCGAATCTACTATTGCTAAGTCTGTAGCTGTTAGTAAACTTGAGATAACAGCCGAGTTTAGTTGATAGCCGGACGGGAAAATCAAGGCTGCTTCAAAGCCTGTTAGCTGAGCAAGCTTGCGTTCCAGCTGTTCGTAGCAGTGAAGATTACCTGTAACCAGTCTTGATGATTGATTGTTAGCGCCGTAGCGCCTTATGTAAGCAATTGAGCGCTCTTCTAAAAGTGGATGCCTTGATAAATTTAGGTAGTCGTTGCTTGCAAAATTACAGAGACTGCGGCCTCTATATATCACCAATGGCGCCACCAAAGGCGTTACTGCCTTCAATGTACGTCTTGCGAAAGCGGTGTTCAGCGCCGCATCGAAAGTGTCTAATCGGCAGACCGCCACTGATTACTCTCCTGAACCACAAATTTCGATTTTAGCTTGATTCTCCGATGTGAAAGTATCTGGCACCAGAAGTGATACCAAACTATAAATTGCCTTTTCTATTTCCGTTGGCTAATCTTTAATGTAAGGTCATCGCTAGCTATTTCACCTTGGCTTCTCTGTCGCCTTCAAAGCTAAGTCTATAGGTTTGGGCCATTAGTTCTTTTCCGATATTGCGAAGATCTAGCCAGCCGGCGTAGAAACGAATTGCTTTAACTCTGTTTTTACTGTCGCGCACTATGCGGGCGTATGGCTCTACGCCAAATCGGTTTTCAAAATTTTCTTCTAGCTCCAATGCTAGAGCTTCAAGTTCGGCTGGCGCTAAAGAGGCTAAGGCTATTTCAACTTCTGCGTTGCTTCTTTCTTTTCCGCCAGAAAAGGCCGCCTTGACCATGCGTACTAGTCGCTTGGCTTCAAGATGAGAGTCGAAATAAGAAAGCATAAGGGTTTCCTTTGAGCCTGTTGTGCTCTTCTTCTAATGATTGTCTAACTTAGAATGTCATATATCTATTGTCTTATATCGATTGTGACAATTACATATCTATTCTTGGGGCTGCGATGCCTTATGTCATCGTCGTAGTCTTTTTACCATTGCTTTTAAATGAGATTAGCTGAGTGCCGAGTAACTGAATTGAATTGAGCTAGCTGGTGGAGGTCATATTCTTGTGGTATTCACCATTGCTGAGCTAGCGTTTCCTGAAAACTATTGATTTTACTCTGTGCTGCTTCGCTATTGTGAGTGTGAATTCTACTTTTTATCTATAGAGAGCAACGCTAATTACATCAGCTAATAACTACTAATAAAGTTTTGAAACACTATGCCTATAACTTATGCAAAGAAGGGGAGCCGTCGCGCGTCTCTTGCGTCTGATATGTCGGGTGTACCGTTCTGGGTGAAACCATACCTTCAACTGGGAAGCTCTTGTGATTCGTTTAGCTTGCTCTGGTTTAGTTTTGCTGGTAGAGGTCACTGGCAGGTGCAATATCGAATGAATTCTTCTGGCGCATGCCCTGACGATTGGTGCGACCTTGTTGTTAGTCTCGTGCAGAAACACAAACTCGGTCGTCAGATCGTTCGCAAATTGAGTGTTAGCTTGCCTGCTCATAATCCGACTCAGTCACCAATTAGCCAAGCTGTGCTGGCCGATCTCTCTTGTGAAACTGGTTCTGGCGCACCAGAGTATCGAATATTGTTCGATAATAAAGTGGTATTCGCTAGTACATATAAAATCCCATCAACTTCTTCTTCTTCTTCTTCTTCTTCTTCTGAAAGCAAGGTTGTTGTTTTTGGTGATTTTGGAGACGGCAGCACCGGCGCTTCTCGCGTGGCAGCTGCAGTGGCTAAAGCTGATCCAGATAAGATTGTTATTGTCGGTGATTTGACCTACGAGCTCGGTCGCTTGACAGAGTATTTGAAGTACTTCTTTCCGGTGATTAATTCTGATGCGAATGCTGGTGCATATAAGGATGACTCGTCGTTGTGTCATGGGGCCGCTGTGCTTCCCGGAGCGTCTTTACTTCGTTCTCGCTTGACCGTGGCCGTTGTAGGAAATCATGACGTTGCCATGCCATGGCAAATTGACTCAATTGATAAACAGCGCTATAGCGACCAATTTGGTTTCTTTATGTTCTGGCATGGCTCTGGCAATGGTCCTAAGCTTGCGCCAAAGACCTTGAGGCAAATGTTTGCCAACAGCAAAAAGGCCAAGATGCTTGTTGATGCCCAAGGTTATTCTTTCTTGGGCAGTACTAACTACTCATACGATTGGAATAATCAGCATTGGATTGTGCTTGACGCCAACAAGTATGTAGATTGGAGTTGTCCAGAACTAAGAGCATGGCTTGAGGCCGACCTTAAGGCTGCACAGGGCCAACGATGGAAGTTCGTCTGCTTCCACCAACCCGGCTTCAATAGCCACGCTCATTATTACAATGAGCACCGCATGCGCCTCATTTGCGATATCCTTGAGGCGGGCGGTGTAGATATCGTATTTAGCGGGCACTGCCACATCTATGAGCGCCATCGCCCACTTCGCTTTGCTCTTAGTTCTTCTGAGCTAAATTCCGATGGCTCTGCCAATGGCGAGATGTCAATCGATTTTGCTTTTGATGGTATCACTAACACCAGGCCGGATGGACCTATTTATATTGTCACCGGCGCCGGTGGTCAGTTAGTAAGCTACAAGAAGACACCTAAGCACTTGCCGCTGAGCCCTTCTACAGCTGTGCTTGCCGATTCTATCCAGAGTTTTACTCAACTCGATATTCGAGATGATTCTCTAGATTTGAGTCAAATAGCCATTGACGGGTCTGTGCTCGATTCAATTCGAATCACTAAGCCCTAGGCACTCGAGCGACTAAGCAACTGCACTGCGGAAGAATTAGTTGGAGACTCTTATGTTAGAAAAATTTGCTACACACAAAGTCAGCAAGCTGACTTTGTTCTTTGGCATCGCTTACTTTGCCCAAGCCTTTGGGCAAGCGCAGCTAATCTCACTGCCCCTGACCTTTCTGTCTAAATCATCTGGGCATTCAGCGAGCCAGACGGCGCTGATGTTCTCAGCTTTTACTCTGCCATGGGTTTTGAAACCAATATATGGGATGGTCTCCGACTTCCTCCCAATCCTTGGCTATAGAAGAAAGAGCTACATTGCCATATTTTCAGTGCTCAACGCCTTGGCGTTTTGCGCTGTGCCTCTTCATCACTCGTTGCCTTGGCTCACCCAAACGATGACGCTTTCAGCCTTAACAATGGCCGTCAGCGACGCTGCTATGGATGGTCTGATGGTAGAGCGAGCTAAACGTTCTCTAGAGGGCATGCGCTGGCAATCTATGGAATGGGCGCTGTTTCGCTTTTCTTGTGCCATTTGCCAAGCAAGTGGCGGATGGCTGATTCAGCAAGGCGGTTCTGAAAGTGCACTGACGATTGCCTGCATTGTCAGTGCCTCATTTTCAATAGCTGTTTGCATCTCTGCTCTAGTTCTAATTGACGAGCGGAAAATTCAGATTTCACGCTCTACTTCTAGATTTAGTTTTCGCGACATTCTTGGCACTCTCAAGTCTTACAAACTATGGATGGGTGTTGGCGTGATTGCTATCTGGCGTTCACTGCCAGACTACTCATTTCCACTGTATTACTGGTCTACGGATCATTTAGGTCTCAACCCTGAGCAAATAGGCTTGCTGGGAAGTGCTGCGGCTGCTGCCGCGGTTGGTGGTGCTTTGATTTACAACAGAAAGATGTCGGGCCAGTTTCCGATCAAAAATCTTCTTGTTGCTGGCGGTATTCTTACGACTTGCTCGATTGGTGCAAACTTACTACTTCTACCTAGTGGTGGTTTGCTTTCAGCAATCAGGCCGATTGCCGCAGTGGCAACCAGTAGTTTCGTAAAGGAGATTGCCAGTCAAGTACTACTGAGTTTTGCCGCCATAATCTGTCCTAGCAAAGGCGAGGCCATGAGTTTTGGACTACTTATGTCGGCTTATAACCTTAGCGCTCCTGGTGCTATTACTCTCGGCGTTTGGGTCTACCGCAAGCCCATGATGCACAACCTAGAAGCATCTCTCATCGCCACCATGATACTGGCTGCAATCCTTACAGCCAGCATTCGCTTCATTCCTTCTTACCTCGATAAAGAAGACGAGGAAGAAGAGACAGTTGAGATATCGAGTTAAATATTGAGTTCAATAGGGTTGTGAGAGCGGCGGTACTTGCTGGAAAGCATGTGCTAGCCGTTCTTTCAACTGGTTTCAATTTATTTTGACCTTTGATTACGTAGTTGTATAGTAAGGTGCTCGTTTTTTTGTGGACACCAGCAGCGGAGACGAAAGCTTTATGGATTTGTCACAGAGAACCGGTTAGCTTGACAAGTGTCTGCAGCTAAAAAGAGTTGTGGTTGAGAAGTCTTTAGGGTCAGCGTTCTTGCATAGGCAAGTCGGAGATAGAAATATGGAAAACGAGACACCTTCAATAATTGTTGCTACCAGTGAGTTACGAGAACGGCTCAATAGCTATTACTCGACCTTGAGAAGCAGCGGTAAAGTTGATTTCAAGGCTCGTCATTTCTATGATCTCTGGGATTTAAAAGAGCTCGCCCTTCTGCAAGAAAGAGAGACCGTTTGTGTTCCGGCTCCTTGGTTTGACGAGATAAATGGTGCTATGCAGTCGATGCCTGACACTAAAAAGGCCTCTTAGATTTTAGGTTAGTAGATTTGAGGCGGTTGTCGTGGCCAATAATTTTTTATTGCTGGTGCTGGGCGGCTGCGAAGAGTTATTGGAATCTTCTGTTTGCAGCGGAGTGCGCCTCCTCAAGGATATTGCTTCTGACCGCAATATTGCAGTCATGCATCTTGACGAAATACCCAATAGTTCAGCACTGGTACCTGCCGATGTTGCCTGGCACCTAGACTATGTTGTTGTCTGCGGAATAACCAGCAGCGAAAAGCTCTTTCGATGCAGCATGAGTTTGCAGCAGCAAGGGCTGAAGGTAATAGTCACCATTGATAGTACCGAGATTGACATAAGCAGAGAGCTGCTTTTAGATTGTTTAGAAAAAAATGGATGTCAGCTTGCTTTAACGGGTGCTGTTGCAGCATTGTTGTCTCAAGGAAATAGATTTGTATATGCCTATCAAAAGGCTGATGTGGCAGCATCGGTGGTAGTTTTCTTCCGCCGCTCGTCTTCTATTTTGCTGGTTGAACGGAAGCAAGAACCGTTTAAGGGCTGTCTTGCTTTGCCGGGAGGATTTCTTCGTCCACTGTTGGAAGATCTGCCATCGTGCGCGGTGCGCGAGTTGGCTGAAGAGACTGGAATACGATTGACGCCTGCTGAATTGAGAGGAGTCAGTGTGCGTTCTAATCCTTGCCGCGATACTAGAGGTCATGTTATCGACTATGGCTATTTTGCGGTGATTCAACCTGAGAGAGAAGCCGCCGTTTTGCAATCTATTAAAGCCATGGATGATGCCAAGTCAGTTGTCGTCTTGCCACTTTCGCTGGCCAGATATTTGCCACTGGCTGCTGACCACAATGCCATATTGGAAGACGCAATGAAGATTTGCGCCAAAGATCGCTGGGCTATATTTCCTAGGTTTGTGCAGAGCGTAAGCGCTCGTATTACCATTATTCAAAAACAAGCGTCTGCTACTTTAGGGCGTTTTCGCTCAGACTTCATGCTACTGGTAGCTCGATATTAGGCCTAAAGTTAGCGCTATGTCTTTGTCGTAGCTATGTAGCGACAATACGCTAGCGGACTTAGTGATAGGTTTTACTAGATCCGCTCTTAGTCTGTTCTTGCCTGCTTTCAAATTGGCAGAAACGCTCAGGCTTGAGCGTTTTCATTTCTAGTTGCCCTATTCAAATTACTAATATAATCGCAAAGAAGGTTCTCTTGTATAGAAGAAGGAGCCTTTGGTAAGTCTTAGTAATCACTTTTACTTCAACCAACTCATTCAGGCAATTAACTAACCTATAACAAAACCAATTCTGCTTTCGAGCACCACTTTTCTTCACCTCCGGTGTTGCAATATGGTTTTGTCTTTGTTATTTGGTCATTTTTTGTTCTTGCCTGTTTATTTTGTTGCAGTTGAGAGAGATGCTCGGTCAATCATTCACTGGGAAAATTGAAAGGTAAATTACTATGGCTCAAACAATCGCTAAAATAGACTTTTCGGAACTGCCTAGTTCTGTTCGAGGTCAGATCGTATTCTTCTTAAGACAGCGCGCCAATGCGCAGGTCTTGATTGGCGACAATCAGTTGGAGATTACCGACAAGGGCAAGGTTATTCGCTACGATGATCTAGATGTTTTGAATGTCACTTTGGATGGAAAGCCGGTTCAAACCAAGAGGACCCGAATGACAGTGGATGAGCTGCCTGCTGATGCGCAGGAGTGCTTTGCTAATTTGCCAGTGGATAGCAATAACCGCGATCATACTCTCAGCGGTAACAGAGTCGTTACTGTCTTTAGAGATGGCTCAGGATTCTACATGACTAGCGAGATGTTCGTCACTATTCCAGCTGTGAAGAAGTAACGGCTTATCCTGGCTGTCATTTTGGTGCCCCGAGTTTTGCGCAGTGCAGTGTAGCGTGTATTGTGAGTTCCTGTGCGAATCTTACGTATCGCTAGCTCCTATATATTGTCTATAGCTACACTAAAGTAATTTTCGGGGCACCCCGAAAACCAAAGTATTTCAGCGCTTAGACCTAGTCAGGTGCTGAATACTTTGCTTGCGCCGCACGCAATAAAGTGATTGACTCCTTTTCGCTTACTTTGCGATGCTCGATAGATAAATTATTCAACTCAGCAAAAAGCAATCCCAATCAACGAAACCCAGACAATCCAGTCACTTATGAGATTTATCAGCTGCACCTTTGGTGTAGCCATCTTGTTTTGACTCTTGCCTGAAGCAGTCTCGATAAAAGTTCGATTGACATGCACGAGTTGTTCGAGTGGGCCATTACTTTAGCGATAACATGCAGCTGAGTTAAAAGTGTTTTTTAGATTAATATCAAGGAGAACAATATGACTAGTTCAGAACTTCCTGGTTATCTCTTTTTATCAACACTAATGTTGGTAGCAGTTGTTTGTCTGCGTTTCATCATACTTTGATGAGCGGGAACTGTAGCTCAGTGGTAGAGCGGCGTCGATAAGAATGTCATTGTCAAAATGTCATTGTTCGAACGATGTGTCAGTCTGCGCGGGTTCGATTCCCGTCAGTTCCATTAGTCGCAGCCTGAGTCAATACCTTGGCTCAGACTCTTCGGAGTTTTGCTGCGATAAGCTTCCCGAAAAGGAAGACCTTAGCAATTCAGCTAGGGTTTATTTACAGTGTGAAAAAGTCATGAGTTTAATAGAAATCAGACCAATGGCCGTTAAATTATGCGGACCTGGGTTTTCTGGTCTTCGTATCCGCCCAGCATATTATGAAATCGCTGGTCTTAGCTGGCTTTGGTGTCGCTTGAGCGACCTTTCAATCGCGCTTGGTTCGACTCCACGTGAAGTGTGGAGTGATTACTCATATTTATCAAAGGATGCTGACCAAGGTGTCCTGCCTACAGCCACTGCCGAGGGTATCTTTGCCAATAGTCTGATATCAGATTATCCCGGCGACGACGTTCTAGTTCCGGCTGGATGGGCTGAGGAACTAATCAGTTTGGTTTACGGCGAAAATTTCTGGGTTGATACCACTTCCGGTTCGCTTGCCGTTGAAGTCGGAAATGATTTCGACAACTTGCCGAGTGATTCCGAATTGGCAGATTTAGCCAAAGCAAATACAAGGATAAATTTGCTGCCGGATCCAGTCTTGAAAGTATATCCGAGCATGAGCAAAGGATTTTGGCAACTGCGTCTTGATTTCTATACCTGCGCGAAAGCTGAAAGATCTCAGCTTCCCTTTGAAGGATTGGGTTCTATGTCCCAGTCCGATTGGTATGAAGCCGCAAAAATTAAGGCTTTCATGTATTGCAAGAAAAATGGCTATCGCCTTGTCCTTAACAGTTCCAGCGTTGCTGGAATTCTGATGATGGTCTACCGTAAGCCCGCGAATAGCCAACGATAGCAAACCACCTTGGACTCTTATCAGTTTCGTTCCGTTCAATTAGCGAGTTGAGTAGTTTTTTTTTATGCATAACATCAGAGGTCCTCCAAGGAGACTGACCGAAATGGAAGAGGTTTTCTTTATGCGTAGCCAGGCTGAATAACAGGTGAATTCTCCCCTGATTCCTTTGCGAAAGGGCACAGTATTTACAGATAAGTGGGTCTGTCGATGCGAATGCTTAACTAGGAAAAGGAAGGGTTAAGTCTAAAGGCTTAACAGTAG
>CALRJJ020000101.1:0-10748 GCA_943367505.1 Flavobacterium psychrophilum
AGGTTGGCTAATGATGGCAATTTTAGACATGCGACAGATATCCGCCCAAGAAAGGGAAGTTGCAAACGAGTTATATATGAGAACGGTGACAGCTAAACAAATGTGAAGTTCACCGATAACATCCTATTGTGCAGCTCCCCGCACGTCAAGCCGCTTGAGATAGTGGGTGTATATGCGATCGCACTAGAACTTGATGACATATCAGTAAGGAAGTGTAGGCTTTCCCAGTACCAGACGTATTGCGGGAATATGAAACTATTCAGAGAATTCACTTTTTTATCTAAGCTTAGATACGCACATCACCAGTGGTATCAAACTTGTTCATGCACTACATATAGAGGCTATATAGACCCTGTCAGCAGAGTCGGTAAGAGGTCGCGCGCGGCAGTATGAGGGTCAACTTCGCGGCCGACAATCTTGCTCAAAATTGTACGAACCTGATCACTTTCCATTGAGTTCTCTAAATTTCGCCTGGCAATATCAGCCACGATTTCAGAAAGCTCAGCTTTAATACGAAGGCTGCGTCTTTGGTCGAGCAAATTTTCATCAACTAGAAACTGTTTGTGGGCCTTTGCCGCTTGCCATAACTCGTCGACACCTTGCCCAGTATCAGCAATGGATAAAATCACCGGTGGGCGCCAGGAAGTCTGAAAATGATTTAGCTCTAAAGAAGCCGTGATTTCGCTGGCCGATTTATTGGCACCAGGCAAATCACCTTTGTTGACGACAAAGATATCGCCAATTTCCATGATGCCTGACTTGATTGCTTGAATGTCATCGCCAGAACCAGGCATAAGAACCAAGATCGTGGTGTCGGCATGCTGAGCGATAGCAAGCTCCGATTGGCCCACGCCAACGGTTTCGATGATAATGACTTGATAGCCAGAAGCTTCTAGCATGCGAATGGCATCGTAGGTAGCCAAAGAAACTCCGCCCTGGTGGCCGCGGTTGGCCATAGAGCGAATGAAGACATTGCGATCTAAAGTGTGCCCCTGCATGCGAATGCGGTCACCAAGAATGGCACCACCGGTAAATGGGCTAGAGGGATCAACCGCTAATACGGCTACTTTCAAATCTTCTTTGCGGCACTCGGTAATGAGAGCATCCACTAGAGTTGACTTGCCAACACCAGGAGAGCCAGTGACGCCAATAATGTGGGCTTTGCCGGAGTGTTGGTAAAGGGCTTGCACCAGTTGAGATGCTTCTTCACCACCATTTTCTACCACCGATATGGCACGAGCTAAAGCTCGTCTGTTACCAGCGAGTAGTTCAGTTGAAATAGTTTGCACTTTAGAATCCAAAATAATTGCTTAGCTACTTTACTTGCTTACGGGCTCTTGCCCTTGAATGCTTTTAGCCAACCAGGAGTGTCGCCCTTGGCGCCTTGTTGCTGCTGTCCATACGAGTCATCAGCATGCTGTCTGCGCTGAGCATTCTCAGCTTCATTGAGCATTACTGCGAGCAAATCACGTTCAGCTTCGCGGGTTTTCAGTTGATGTCCAAGCTCGACAACAGCAGCCCGAAGCTCCTCTGTTTCTTGCAACTTTTGCTCAAGTAAACCAGTAATGCGACCAAGTTCTTGATGCAGCTGTTTGTTCTCACGACTCTTGTCAGTAAGAAGGAGGCTCTGGTTGATCAGTTCAGATTTCAAATCCTCACCGTCTCGACTCATCCGCTCAAGTTCTCGCAGCTGAGCTGATAGCATCAGGTTCTTTTCCTGTGATTGCACAAGAGCCTCTTGCAGCTCAATCAATTTGAGCGTGAACGAACCCTGGTCATGGGTCGTAGAAGCGGGAAGCGAATTTGAAGATGCTGTTGGATTTTGTTCGGCCATAATCTCTAAATTGTATCGTTTAGCCAGGCTTTAGTAAGGATTAGTTCTCTTATTTAAAAAAAAGAGACCGTAGAAGGATAATAAAAGACTCCATTCAACTCTGAGCAATTAGGTCATCATACTTGAAAACCCAGATGTATATACATCTGATGTTAGCAAGAATAAGGAAGTCATGAGCAAGCTGGTAATCGAAAACGGATATTTAGTAACACCAGACCAAGAAAGACCCACCAAGCTCTGGCTCAAAGACGGCGCTATCTTATATATCGGTGACATCTTGCCTGCCAATCTTGGTCAAGAGTCTGCCTTCAAATCGGTAGACGCCAGTGGTTGCTATGTCACGCCAGGCTTAATCGACCTGCAGATGAACGGTGGGCCTGACTGCGATTTTTGGAAGACCCTCAGCAATGATTCTTACGGCGTAAGCGAAGTACGGGCGCTGAGACGAGAGCTACTCAGTCGCGGCGTAACGGCCTTCTTGCCTACTTTGATCACTGCAGATGTTGACCACCTGGTTAAGAACATTGCCTTTCTCAAGAGCCAAGGTGTCAGTCGTGTATTACCTTTTGGGCAAGAGAAGAACCTCAAAGATCCACCTGAGCGTGAGCCCCTCTCTCGCATGGTCGGTATTCATTTAGAAGGCCCTTGTTTATCTCCAGAGAGACCGGGTGTGCATCCAAAAGAGTGGATACGCCCTTTTACCCCTGAGACAATTGCACCCTTAATTGACTCTACCGTGGCCCTTTTTACAGCTGCCTGCGAAGGTGACCCCGACGGCAAAGCAATTGATTTATTGAAAAAGAACAATATTGTTGTCTCTCTTGGTCATTCCAATGCCACTTTCGAAGAGGCCAATAAGGCCTTTGAGCAGGGCGCAACCATGATGACCCACACTTTTAATGCCTTGCCGCCTTTGCACCATCGCAAGCTTGGTGCCGTTGGCGCAGCCCTGCTCTCAAAAGCCACAACTTGCTGCCTCATTGCCGACGGCCTTCATCTTGATAAGGCCACCTGCGCCTTAATTTTTGCTATCAAAGGTGCTGCCAAAACGATCCTAGTCACGGATAGGGCCTCCATCGGCACATCGGGCGGAGACCTTGTGGGCTCATCAATAAGTCTCGACCAAGCTGTGCAGAATATGGTTAATTGGAATATCTGCAGTTTTGCCGACGCTATTCGCATGGCCAGCCTCAACCCTGCCAAAGCAATAGGGCTCGACCACTATTTGGGATCAATAGAAATGGGCAAGGCTGCAGACCTAGTCTTCTTCGACCGCACCAGTCTAGAGGTCAAGAAGGCCTTTGTTGCTGGCATCGAACAAGTATTGGCATAGAAAAAGTACTGGCATAGAACAAGTACTGGCATATAACAAGTACTGGCATATAACAAGTACGAGCCTAGAGCTTCAATTCAAACTTTACTTCTTACGGTTTGAGAATGTTAGCCCGGCGACTAAGGCTCCAAACAGCGCACCACCAATAACTTTCGTCGCTTTGCCACGCCATTGCTTGTCCATATAGCGCTGGACTTTTACGCTATCGGTGCCCGAAATTTGCTTTTCAAACTCGGTGGTTCTGGAGCTATTGAGGGCGAAAATAGCCTCTTCTTTGGTTAAATTGCCTCTTGTCATTAAAGCGTGGCTGCGCAAGGCTCTTTTCATATCTTCTTCATCGATTAAGCCAAGTTCTACATAGAATCGGCCCGAGCGCACAGGATCTTTCAGCATCGCTTCGTAATTGCGTTGAACATCGGCCTGGCTGAAAATACCGGCGCTCTTAAGTAAGTCGACGAGCCTTACATCAGCTGTATTCTCGCTACTTTTGATCGTTGAACTTTTGCTATCTCTCGTATCGCCAGGCTCAGCTTCAGCATTTTTGCTCTGATTAGTGTGACTGCCGTTGCTTCTGATTGGTTCACTCTTTGCAGTGACATAGGGGTCTTCGGCTGCAATTGTGTCTTTACCATGCAGGGGCGCGGCAACCTTATCTTTCGACTCTTCAGCCTTAAGCCAGAGTACAAAAGTATCTTGCACTTCTTTGATGCCTTCTTCCCGGGTCAAGGTTCCTTCAATCAGCTGCTTTTGAATACGTTGCAGTGATGGGAATAGCGCTGGCGAGAGTATCCCTTGCAAAACTAATGCACTGCCTAAGGGAATGCCTGAACTCATACTCGTTTGGATGGCGCGTTCCATATCTTCAGGAGCGACCAGGTTAGAATCGAGCAGCAGCTCGCCCAGGTACTCTGGATTGTCTTCAATGTCGGGTCTGAGGTCTTCTTGGGCAAAAGCGTCAGCAATGCTTACCCGCAGCTGATGAACTCGCCTCAAAGCGCTGATAGCCGCGTCGTAAGGAATCTGCCCTTCGCGGATTAGCGGTTGTACTTGCAATGAGGCGGCCAGCTCGTCTTGCCTCACACTACCGCTCATCATTAGCACACGGCCAATTGGCACCCCAAGGCGCTTAGAGACTTGAATCGCCTCTGTCATCTCGGAAGAACTGATAATCTGAGCATCTACAAGAAGCTCTCCAACCCGCACAGACTTATAGTTACTAGACACAATGGCTACCTAATTGATTGTCTAACTGACTAATATAATTTTCCACGTGAAGAGATATTCTACCCCTTAGCAATATAGCTTGTGGTTAACTCACGTGCTCTGTTAACCCGGTGGGATATTTGGCATATAGTTAAAGATTAGGGCAGAGTTGACATGTTGAGGTGATTTGCGAAATGCGAGTAAAGATGGCCAGTTTGGCCCTCCGGAAGCCAAGTTCATTAATGGTTCTTACCTCTTTACTTTTAGCTAGTCAGGCCTTTTCGCCTGAGCAGGCCCTGGCCCAGGCTATGATGGAATATGGTGGTTTAATGGCCATGCCCAAGGGAGTTCCCAGCGGCAATACCGTTAATATGCTTACCAACCCTTATCGCGCCATCAACAATAAAATGCCTGGTGGCAATGCTTCTGCTTCGAGCAACAGTGCCAGCGAGGCACCAGCGGCGACACCGGGCATTGGCACCAACACTTCGCCGGCTGTTACAGTTGATGCCCTTGGCACAATCACTGTCGACCCCAAGAAGGCGCAAATACTTGGCGCCAAGGCTCTGAAGCAATATGAACAAGCAAAGGCCAAAGTCGCAGCTAAACCGGCTGACCTAAAGGGAGCGGAAGCTTTACTGCGTGAAGCTATCAACACCCGCAACTCTATTTGGGGCTATGACGATCCGATTATGCCAACCATGTTGACGTTAATGGGCGAAATCTATGCCAAACAAAAACACGTTTCTGAATCAGAAGCCTGTTACAAGAATGCTCTAGTTTATATTACGAAGAAGCAGGGCTCAGGTAGCTTTGAGCGTTTAGATACCCTGGCCAAGTTAGGACAGCTATACAACGAAAATGGTAACGCCAAAGATGCCTTGCCATATTTTCAGCAAGTTGCCCAAATTAAAGAGCGCCAGTTTGGACCAGCCAACCTTGCCACGATGAAAGCTAAGTTGAACTGGGCCGATGTTTCAAGCGTTGTGGGTAAGCCAGACACAGCCTCAATATATAAAGGGCTCTTAGACAATCTCGACCAATCTGATAAAACAAAAGCTGGCTACAAAGAACTGCAAGCCGAATTCGTCAAATCATATGGGGCATTTCTTTCTAAAGAAGGAAAGAGTGAGGAAGCCAACGCCCTAGCCAGCCATTTCGCCTCAGCTGGTGCAGAACAAGAAGTAGTAAAAAAAACAGATACAGATAAAAGCCCTGCAAACACTTCAGCCAGTGCAGCAACAAATTCAGCGGCCCCAGCTAATAACAATTCAGAAGCTGCAGTGAAAGCTGCAACTAAAGTCGATGAGCCTCAAGCTAAACCAGAAACCCAGGCAAAGGCTAGTGATTCTTCTAGTTCAATTGGCACAATGACAATGGAACAGATGCTCAATGCCGAGGCATCGAAAAAGAAGAAATCAAAAAGTAAAAGTAACGACTAATACTAAGCAATACTGTGCACTTGCACAGTGATTTAAACCTTGACTCCTCCTAGCATTAGGCAACGACGCTAGGAGATTATTCATGGATATTAGCAGTACTTTTTCCACTCATTCATTTTCTGCTGGACAGGAAGAGGCAACAGCGGAAAACATTTCTGTTCACGCGGCTTCTCAGCCTACTTTGATAATTAAGAACATAGCGCAGATGCTTGAGTTAAAAGCCCTGGAGCGCATGCTCTCAACAATCTATGCCTCACAGCCGATCACCTTACTTGATCTGCTTGAAAAAATTCATTGCGATAGCGTCACCGCTAACATACTTAAGCATCTTGCCTACGCCCCTATTTGTGCCGGTTTGCTGGCAGGCTTGAGGGAAAATCTCACAATCACCGATGAAGGCAAAAAGCTCTTTGAGATATCACAACACCTCCATGGCTTTTACGATTCGACCAACGGTTTGGCCAATACTGATGGTTCGAGCTCTAAGACTAGTTCGGGACCTAAGACTAGTTCGCGCAATAGAACGATTAACACTGCCATTGCCGCTAAGCTCAAGCTCTCTAATACTGAAATAAAACAGGCAATAATCAGGCTGAATGCCCGCTTGCAAGCACCAAATGTGCGCTTATTAGTCGAACAACTTTTGCGCAAAGAGTTGGTGTTATTTAAAAGTTCTGGGCTCTACCAAGCTCTACTGCAACAAAAACAATCATTTACGCCACTAACTGCAACTGAGGGTGAATGGACAATCTCAACCAAACCATCACCCGAACTTGAGGTACCGCTTTTGGTGCAAAAAGTGCTGTGGGCCTTAACCGCAGAAAATACTGTCAATATTGTCGGAGGTACTGGCACGGGTAAAACTGCCATTGCTAGCGAGGTCGCCTTAAAATTGTCCCAAGGGCAGAAAGTCTTATTGGTGACACATTCTAGGCTAATGGCTGCACAGTTGCGCCAACAATACGAGCAGTCTCTGCAAGAAGAAGAAACTAAGAGCAAGATGCAATTTGATCCAACTTTAGCCGTCGACAGTGGTAATGGGAAATCGAAACAAGGCTCTCTGACCATCTCAACCTTTCATGCTCTCTGCCATTCGGCTGCACTGACAGCTAATCTCAATCCACCAAACTACAGAAGTACAAAAGTCTTCAATGAAATCTTCCCTGAGCTTTTACTTGAGGCCTGTCGCTTGCACCCAGAGTTAAAATTCGATGCCATCATTGTCGATGAAGGTCACAGCTTCGGCACAACCCTGTGGCTGGCACTCAAGCACTGTCTGAGAAACCAAGGCAAAGGCATTTTTGTCTTCTGTTATGACCCTCAGCTACTGGCCTTTAACCGCAATAGTGTGGTGCCACAGGCTGCCACCACAATTGATTTGAAAGTGAGTTTTAAGAGCAATATTGATCTTTTAGCCAGCAACGAAACCAGCGAGCTGTTCGAAGTAACTTCTGTGGAAGAGCAAACCGAAACAGTTCAATTTATGGTTGAAAGCCTGCTCGGCAGTGGTGGCTATCGCCCTAGCGATATTGCAATTCTTAGTGCCTGCAGCGACAAGAGTCACAAGTTCAAATTTGCAGGCGGGGTAAGAGTCAGCCAGCATCCAGTTAGGCCAAGCGCTAGAGCCACGTTGCTTGAGACTTCGCTATTTCTCTTTCGGGCCATGACAGCAAAAGTAGTCATTCTCATAGATTTGTTTGATGAAGTGGAAAAACTTAGCGATAAGAAATTTCAGTACTTTCGCTATTTGGTCTGGGGTAGAGCCACAGAGAAGCTCATACTCGTCGGCCGAGAAGAGGCAATAGCTAAGCTTCTTCCCCGCGAAATAACTACACTTGCAACCAAGGAAATTTCGCAGGGACTAGCGCCAAAGCCTTAAGGTACTGAGGTAGAATCAATAGATTCATATCTAGACCTATATACATCTTCATAGATCTTGCGCGAAGGAAGCCCATGGCCCTCGGTAATAAGCCATTAAAACTGACTGTCGCTCTATATCTGCGGCTGTTGGCTCTGGCTTATCTCTGCGCCTTCGCTTTGCTTTTGCCACAGCTTGACGGCCTATTCTCTATCAATGGCATTGCTCCAGTTGCCAATTACGGCTTACTTCAGTGGGTAACCAGTGGCGGTTGTTTTTTGTCCGTTTTACTTTTCTTTGGTGTCGCTGAGCCGCTTGTGCTCTTCCTTCTCTATTTGGCTTACCTGCATATAGTCTCAGTTGGACAGGATTTTTTGTCATTTCAGTGGGACACCCTGCTACTAGAAGCTGGATTTATTTCAATATTTCTTGGTCGCAGTCGCTACTTCTCATTTAGTCAGAGAACAGCAAAGATAGCGACAATCGCCCTTGCCTGGCTGACTTTCCGTTTGATGTTTTCTTCAGGCTTTGTGAAAATCGTTAGCGAAGCTGTTAGTGATTCAAGTTGGCTCTCACTCACAGCTCTCAAGTACCACTTTGAGACCCAGCCCCTGCCAAATCCAGTAGCTTTCTTTTGCAACGCTCAGCCCCTAATCGTAAGCAAGCTAGCCTGTGCCATTGCCCTGGCTATTGAGATCATCGTTCCTTTCTTTGTCTTTGCCGGGGCAAAAGCACGTTTAGCTGCTGCTATTTACTTTTGTCTGTTGCAGCTCGCTATTGCCTTGACTGGCAACTATGGCTTCTTCAACTTTCTCAGTGCCGTGCTTTGCCTGTCGCTTGTATCAGACGAGGAGCTGCAGCCTCTATTTATGGCCCTGAAATTAAATGCTTTGCCGCCACTGTTGCTTAAAATCAACAAAAGCGCTCAGGAAAATAATGACCGCTTGAGACGAAGCGCCGAAAAACTAATTGCCTATTCTGCCTTCTTAGTGATTGCCTTTGCCAGTGTGATTAGTATGGCACTAACAGTTCTCGGAAGAGATTTCTTTTCTGTTTTGCCTGAGCCAGTTGCTCTCGGTTATGGTCTTTGTCAAAACTTTGGCGTATCTTCTACCTATGGCCTCTTTGCTGTAATGACAAGAGACCGTCCTGAGCTAATCATTGAAGGCAGCAATGATGATATTGAATATAAGGCCTACGAATTTAATTACAAAATTGGCGATCTCTATCGGGCACCACCAATAGTTGCGCCATGTATGCCACGCCTTGACTGGCAAATGTGGTTTGAAGCCTTAAGAGCCGAAAGCGGGGCCAACCCAGACCGCTGGTTTGTTCATTTCTTAAGCGCGCTAGCTCAAGGTGATGAGAGTGTTTTGAAGCTACTTAAATACAACCTTTTTGCCGATACTCCACCAAAGTATTTAAGAGTGAAGCTCTACAAGTACAAGTTCACGAAGCCGGAAGTGCTCTTCTCCAAGGGCCAGTGGTGGCAGAGGGAAGAGGTTGGTGTTTATCTTCATACCGGCAATCTTGGCATTGATAAAAGCCGATAGCTATGAATTCGAAAAATTTTGCTCAGCTTGCCTCCTTGGAGGAGTTGCCTGAATCTTCAGTTAACCAGTAGAATTTTACCGGTTAAGTGGCAAAAACGGAGATAACCGGCAAAATAGTGCAGTTTAACTTTTCCACCGCTGACGAGATTGCACGAGAATTCGTGTGCACAGACTGACCAAGAACCTTTAGCAAAGTGAGCTTGCAGCGCGAGCCTCAGTATCCGAGCGCGCACTCCGCAACTTCGAGCGCTCAGGTCGATGCAGCCTTGACCTGCTGCTTCGGGTGGCGATGGCGCTGGGCCTTATCGAATCAATGTCGAGTTTTTTTGACCTAAGGCCAAAATCTATCAAGGCCATGGAAAAGTTTAGTCACAAGCGCCAAAGAGCTTCACGCAGGCTAGCTGAATGATCACACTCCAATATCAGGACCAGGCATTAGTATTTTGATTGCCTTATAGCCGTCAACTTCTGCTTTAAGTTGAATTAGCGGTGAATTTTCCTTGGAAGTTGCTACAACTGATACAACAACAGAACTTGAGCCCGCCGGAATTATTTTCTCGAAGAAAACATTAGATGCTGTACAGCTAACTACCTCACAAATTGCGCTTGCATCTGGAATGTCTTTGACCTTGTCCAAAGTAAATCGCTCTACTTGAAGATTTCCTTTCACGACACATGAGCTTGGTAGAGCTAGCATGAGCTCTGGCGGATTTCCTTCAAAACTTAGACGAACAGTACGCTCGCTTGGAAAGCACTCAAGCCCGCTTATCTCATAAGTCCAAAGCGAACGTCCAGGCATCGATGGTATTGCAGTTTTTCTAATGCATTTGATGTCACCAGACTTGAAGGCTGGCTTACTTTGCTCTAGTTTTCTTCTTTGAATAAGCTCAGTTTCAGCGATACTAATTTCACCCTTAGGACCACGTTCAAAAATCAAAATCTCGTTCGAATCAAGCGCAGCTGGGACCGTTTCTCCGTATTTGATTGTGAAAGCTTCGGTTCCAAAACTCGGACTCGCAGTTGGCAAGAATACGATAACGCTAATGATGATTTTTGGGATTGATTTTTTCATGACTCGCTCAAGAGGAAGTATATTCACTTGTTTTTCGCCGTCTTCTTCTTGCCAGAAGAATTGAGTAGTACGGCCTCACGAATAAGGGTATTGAAGGTTTTGGCGTCAATCTCCTCGCCTTCGTGAATGTCGATGGCGCGTCTTACGTTTCCATCAAGGCTTGAATTAAAGAGCTTAGCTGGATCTTTTAAGGCGGCCCCTGTGAAGAAAGTCAGCTTCACCACTGCCTTGTACGTCTCGCCTGTACAAATGCCACCATCATGGGACCACACTGGAGTCCCCCGCCATTTCACTTCTTCCAGAACTTCGGGGTCTGCTTCTCTAATTAGGGCCCGCACTGCAGCTAGTGTTTCTCCACGCCAATCACCCAGCTCGGCAATCTTCTCGCTGATTTGCTGGGATGCAGCAGCTCCCGCTACCTTTTCTTGATTGGTCATTTTCTTGTCTCAGGTG
>CALRJJ020000102.1:0-10735 GCA_943367505.1 Flavobacterium psychrophilum
GACCTGAGCCGTCTAGTGGTTCAATTTTCCAGTAGCCTTCATTGGCTTTGAAAGCGCCACTGACTCTATGAAAATCAATTCTTGAAGGATAAGTCTCGGTCATTCTCAAGACATAATCGAAGTTCCAGATATTAGCCAAACCCTTTAAGCTAAAACTTACATCGGCTGTATGGTCTTCGGCATTGCTGCTGACCACCGATGCGCGCTTCAAATTGCTAAAGAGCTTGGTGGAATTAGGATAATCAGTCAATACAGCAAAGACTTGCTCTGGTGCGGCATTGACTATGGTCTTACCAATATGAAAGACCTTTCCATCGATTGTTTCTTCTGCTGAAACCATTCCCTTTTCCATCTTTGTTTCCAACCCCGCAAAGCCAACTGCCTTTGTCGTCGCATTCTTTCCTGCCATGTTAGCAGATGCGGTGATGCCAGATGTAGTGGCATATTTTAAGCTCTTAGCTTCAGCGGCCTGATTGCCCGGGATAGTATTTGACAGGATATTGGAAGAACTGATCGTTAGCATCAGCAGCAATGGAAATGACAGAGAACGTTTCATATTGAGCACCACTAAGCGTTTGTTCTTGCACACAAAGCTAATGACGTGCATTTGCACGCACTGTTCCCTAATAATCGAAGCTAAGCAGTAGTAAACTCTTACTTGCTCTGTTCTTTTATAAGGGTGCTGCATGTTTGAATTTTCTAGACCAGCCCAAAATCTTCTTGCTAGACTCTGCTCTGGCCTGGTCTTGACCCTATCGTTAGGCTTTGGCAATAGTGCTAAAGGCCAAGATCTGGAACAACTTCCCAATGTTCAAGATCACGATATAGAAATAGTTGAACCGTTTTCACAGCCTCAGGGATTTTCTGCCTCTCCCCTTGCTTGGCCGGGGGCACTCGGACTCAATAACCTGGGAAGCAGTTCAGGTCTTGGCTTGGGCCGATCTCTACCATTTGCTAGCGTGCCATATTTGCCCTCTATTCCCTATGCTGGAATCCCCTCTGTCGGGATACCTTATGTCGGAATCCCGCACGTGCCATCGCTTGCCATTCCTTATGTCGGAAGCATAGGCGGCCTAGGTAATCTCGGAGGTCTTATCGGACACAACGGCTTGGGGCGCTCCTGGTCAGACCCATACAGTTTTTATCGCAGCGGTAGTTCTTGGTCTGGCCTAAGATCTGGACTGGGCTACGGGTTTGGCTCTAGTTATCCTTCCAACTATAGCTGGGCACGACCATTCGGCCGTTTGTCTGGTCAAAGCTTTATTCAGACAGGGCCAAGCAAGGCAGCGGGTAATTATTACTCCCCAGCCACAGTAGATCCGACCGCAGCCGGCAACTACTATGCTTCGAGCGACAATCATAACCAAGCTGCTCCAAAGCCCCGAAATCAAGTATTCGACAAAGATTACAGCGATTTCGGTAGCTACAACCGCTCCAAGAGCTCCAGCTTTGGCAATAGTGACCATACAAAACCGCAAAGGAACTATTGGGGGGGTTCTGGCAGCCCCTTTCCCCAAGACTTAAATAGCACCCCTTGGTCTAAATAACCATTTAGCTGTCATTATGAGGAATAAATAGGGTCAATTTGGTTACAAGTGCGCTCCCTGCTGCAACAGAACTCTTAAGTACTTGACACGCTGGGTATAATTAATATTCACCCTTATAAGCAGTAGCGATGAAAGATCAAATCGGTCAGCCCTTATTCGACATTTTAGAGAAACAGGGTCGCCCGGCTGAAGATCTTGCCATCGCCCATAAAGCCTACGACTTTGCTTACGCCTCTCACGATGGCCAAATGCGTAAGTCAGACGACCCTTATATTATTCACCCGGTCGAAGTTGCCTGCATACTGGCTGATATTAATGCTGATATCGACACAGTCTGTTCTTGTTTATTGCACGATGTTCTTGAAGACTGCGACGTTAAACCCAAAGAAATAGAAGAGCGCTTTGGCGTTGATACCAGACGTATTGTGGAAGGCGTAACTAAGCTCGGCAAATTTAGCTTTAGCTCTAAAGAAGAGCGGCAAGCTGAAAACTTCCGTAAGCTACTTGTCGCCATGGCTGAAGATGTGCGCGTGGTGCTAGTAAAACTGGCAGATCGTCTGCACAACATGCGCACCATGGAGCACATGGCGCCCCATAAGCAAGCGGAAAAAGCAAAAGAAACCCTAGAAATTTTTGCCCCTCTAGCCAACCGCTTCGGTCTCGGTAAAATGAAGTGGGAGTTGGAAGATCTTGGTCTCAAATATCTCCATCATGATGAATATACAGAAATTGAACGACTGGTCGAAGACAGCAGTGAAGAGCGTGCCGAGCACCTGGCTCAAGTGGTCGAGAAACTAAGAGTCGATCTTGATAGCCGTGGTATCAAAGCTGACATTATTGGTCGACCAAAGCACTTCTTTGGCATCTGGCGCAAGATGAAAAGCCAGCAAAAAGAGTTCCAAGAACTTTACGATGTGCTTGCTGTGCGGGTTATTATTGATAGCAACCCAGACAAAAACTTCTGCGAATTAGAGTCTGATCCTGATACGCAAAAATGCTACGAAGTTATGGGCACAGTACACTCGATCTTTAAGCCGATTCCAGGCCGTTTTAAAGATTATATTGCTATGCCCAAGTTCAACAGCTATCAGTCGCTACACACCGCTGTAATTGGCCCTAAAGGCAAACCCGTTGAAATTCAAATTCGCACCAAGCGCATGCACCACATTGCCGAATATGGTATCGCTGCGCACTGGGCCTATAAAGAAGCGGGAGAAGCAGTCAAGGCCGACGGCTCTGCTGACAAGAAATTAGCCTGGTTAAGGCAATTAGTTGACTGGCAACAAGACCTCAAAGATTCTGGCGAATACATCGAAGAAGTGAAGATGGATCTCTTCGCCGATGAAGTGTTTGTCTTCAGCCCCAGGGGAGACGTTCTCGACTTACCTAATGGCTCCTGCCCTATCGACTTTGCTTATCGCGTTCATACCGATATCGGCCACCGCTGCGTTGGTGCCCGCATCAACGAGAGAATCGTGCCCCTGAACACGATCATGAAGAACGGCGATATTGTCGAAATTTTGACGAGCAAAAACGGCCAACCTAAAATGGATTGGCTCAACTTTGCTAAAACCCATGGTGCCAAAAATCGCATTCGCCAATGGTTTAAAAAGCACCATAGAGAAGAACACATTCAGCAAGGCCGGCAGATGCTTGAAGCTGAATTGGGCAAAGGCAATTTAGACGAATTCCTCAAATCAGATAAATTGAAAGAGGCCGGAAAACGCCTCAATATCTCAGATCCACAAGACATCTTAGCGGCAGTCGGCTACGGCGATCTCTCAGTGGCACAGGTAGTCAATCGCATTCGCGAAGTTGATAATGCCGAGAAGATTGCCCTAAAAGGTTACACCATTCCTCAGATGGTGCCAGACAAGCCCAGCAATATTTCCAGCTTAGGTGGTTTATTGCACCACTTAGCCAAATGCTGCCAACCTGTGCCGGGTGAAGAAATTGCCGGAGTGGTATCACGCGGTAGCGGCATTGCGGTGCACCGCGCCGACTGCACGATGTTAGCTAAAATTGAAGAAGGCCGCCGTATGGCTGTCGACTGGTCAATTGAACGCAATACCCAGTATCCAGCCGGTTTGCAGGTTGAATGCCTTGATCGAGTTGGTATTGCGGGCGATATCTTGAAGAAAGTATCAGACCACAAGGTCAATTTGCGAGATCTGCGAGTCGACACTCACAGAGACAAGAAAACTGCCACCATTTTCTTAATTCTAGATGTGCTTGACATTGATCAATTAGCTCGAGTTTCGCAAGCGATATCGCAGATTTCAGACGTTATTCGTGTGCACAGAAAAGACCACCGCAAACGTGTCGCTGGCACAAATCCGCTGGCCCGAGTGGCCGGTATAAAAACAGTAAAAGCTAATGCCAACCCCAATGTTGAAGTGAGTTCAAAGTCAAACGCAGGCAAGAACGGCAGTTCTTCAAGCAATGGCAACGGTAATAGCAGCAAGAAATCAGCCGCTGCCGCACGCAGCAAAAGTACTGTAGCTAAGAAAAAAGCTAAATAGACCAGAAAGGCAAATCAGTAGAGATGAAAATAGTTCTGGCCACAAGCAATCCCGGCAAGCTCAAAGAATTTCAAGCTCTTAGCCTGGCAGCAACTGACCTAGAACTGATATTGGCACCACCTGGTTTCAACCCAGACGAGACCGGTTCTACTTTTGTGGAAAATGCCCTGCTCAAAGCACGAGAAGCAGCAAAACTCTGTCAGCTCCCGGCTATTGCTGATGATTCCGGACTCACCGTAGAAGCAATGGAGGGCAGGCCAGGCATTCACTCAGCCCGTTACTGCCAGGGCAGTGATGCCGACAGACGACAAAAGCTTTTGCTAGAGCTAAAAGACGTACCTATTGGTAAAAGACAGGCCGCCTTCGTTTGCGCTGTGGCCTTTGTTGATAGCAATGGTGAAGAACTTTTCACCTGTGAGCAGCACTGGCCAGGGCAGATCGCCACCAGTGAATCAGGCAGCAATGGTTTTGGCTTCGACCCTGTGTTTGTGCCGCTTGGTGAGGAAATTACAGCAGCCCAATTAGAGCCAGCGGCAAAGAACGAAGTTTCGCATCGTGGTCAGGCCTGGCGGCGTTTTCTTAACCATCTAGCAACACAAAAAAGCCCATCTCTATAAATCAGAACCGGCCCCCTGAGCCAAATCTGTTCGCCAGCGCTGACTAACGAAAAAAAACTTCATCTTGCTATGAGAAAGGCTACATGAAAATCTGGTTCACAAGAGCTAAGCTGTCATTGTTATCTAGCTAACGTTTATACGACGGGGTGGCAGTGGCGGAATTCGTTTTCAACGGCAACGCTAATATATATTCTGTTCCAGGCACTGCTTCGGCTAGCAGTCTCACTGCTGGTCACAATCAATCCGGATTAAGTCAGGCCTCTATGGGTCAGGTCGCCGCTGCTAGCGGTGCAGTGGCACTGAAAGACGAAGATATAGCAGACAGCTCTCTACTCAGCGCTGACCGCCAAATGGAACTGCTCCTTTGGCTCGCCAACCTTGAGTTGCGTCTACCGCCATACGGCGATAACAATTAGATTTTCAGCCACTAATTACTGGCTTACTGGCTAGAGTTTTGTGATTTTAGGTCTTCCAAGCGATGCTTGATGCCTACAGATAAGGGATGCTCTTTACCTAGAGTCTTCTCGGCGATGGCAAAGGCATCTTCGCTTTTACGTAGTGCCAATGCGCTCTTCCCCTGGCGACTATAAAGGTCAGCTAAGTTATCAAGACATATAGCCACATCAGGATGCCGCGCTCCCAGGGTCTGGCGAAAAGTCTCTAATGCTTTGAGTTGCAGGTCTTCAGCCTCTTTTAGCTTGCCTTCTTTAACATAAAGACCAGCTAAATTATCGAGAGCCGTAGCCACCGCCGGGTGTCTATCGCCGTAGGTCTTGCGCATAATCGACAGAGAACGCTCATAGAGAGGCTCAGCCTTGTCACTCTGGTTTAGCTCCCGGTAACTCTCAGCCAAATTGCCCAAAGCAATTGCCAGATCAGGGTTGTCGGCACCTAACTCCTGTTCATAGACGGCGATGGCCTTAAGCTGAACGTCCACTGCGGCTTTCAGATCACCTTGTTTTTGATAGAGCAAGGCGAGGTTATCGTATACGGTGGCAACTTCCACCGAATCTTTACCACGCATTTCACTAAGAATTGCTATAGCAGCCTCGTATAGCGGCTTAGCCTCACCATATTTGCCTTGATCTTTGAGAATGCCAGCCAAATTACTTAGCTCTACAGCGAAACCAAAATTATCTTTGCTCTCATTTTGGCGAATTAGCTCAAGCGACTTGCGTGAAGCCTTTTCGGCCAGTAAGTAGTTTCCTTGTGCTTTGTACAATTGACCGAGATTGCTCTGACTGACAGCCACTCGAGAATCATTGAGACCAAATCTCTGGGCGATTTCGTAGGCTTTCTTCAGCCAGGTCTTGGCGCCTTCTAGGTCACCAGCAAGCAAATCTTGCTTACCGGCCTGGGTGGCTTGCTGCCAGGCCTCATGCTCAATGGCCTTTTCTTCTTGCTTATAGCTCTTGTCGAGAAGCACCGGCTCAGATTGAGCAGTAAGCTGCGTGCTAGATGAATCCGCAGAAAAGCAGCTTGGCTGACTAAAACCAACCATGGCATAAAGACATAGGCTCAAGCTATATAGCCGGATGCGCATAAGCCTGCTTCAGGGCGAGGAAATTACTGTTACAGCATAACCAAATTTGCCCCAAGACAAAAGGCGCTATTACTAAATATTCGACCTAAATACTAAGCCGCTAGATAAGAAGCAGCACATGCCATTAAATTTTGTGCTTCAGCTGATCGATGGGTGCGCGTCAGTAAATTAGCATAGCCCCTCAGGGTGTGCACCAGTTGCGGGGCCATACCTTGATTAACACGTTGATCGCGCTGCAGATTGAGCGCTCGGCGATAGAGATATTCAGCTTCTGAATAAGAACCTAAATCAGTATATAGATCAGCTAGCTGTTGTGAGACGACCCCCACAGCAGGATGATTGATACCAAGGGTGCGCTCACTCAATTCTAGAACACACTTGGTTGAAAAGGCTGCTTGAGCCATTTTAGACTGAAGAAAGTAAATCTTTGATAGTTTCAGCATGGCTTTCATTTCATCTAACGAAGAAAAAGCTGACGACTCTTTTTTCAGCATAACTAGACGGACGCAGAATTTTTCGGCCAGCTCCAATTGGCTGGTGCACTGATAAAGCTCGCAGAGACGATCTAGAGTTACGGCCAGTCGCTCATCGGCATTATCACTAAGCTCGGCTTCCACCAGAGCGGCGTGAAAATTAGCCTCAGCATCATCTAAGCGATTCTCAGTCATTGCTCTGTCACCAGCGGCAATAAAAGGTTGCCAGCCATTCTTTAAAAATTGCGCCATGATTCCTCCTTCAGACGGGGTAGCTGCCACTAAGGGAAAGAGAGGATAGATTGTTAGTAAATGCTTCGAAATTTGTTATTCGATTATGCACAAGTGTTGTGTCGGTTCTGTGGCAGAATCAACACAAATTTCGAGTAGTGTCTTGAGCACAGCCTGTTAAAGAAGGCGTTAGAGGCTCAAATCTTACGTTTACGAGTTTTCAGAATTTCGCCGCTCTGAGCATCAATCTCAAGATTAATCTTCCAGATGCCTTCACTACGCAGCTCAATTTCCCAATTCATAGGCGTTTCATCGCGCTCGATTTCAATTTCTTCTACCGTGGCACCGGGATACTTGGCCAGGGCAATTGCTTCAGCCTTCTCACAGCTAATCGCCGCCTTTTTAGTTAAACTGCCGTCGCCATCGGCAGACACTGGCAATATAGCGGCAGATGAGATAACAGATAGAGCAAGTATGAGCAAAGAACTGTTGGACGACAATCTAACCATTGCAAAAGCTCCAGCCGGTGACGAAGCAGTTATAGCATTTTGATTGTTTGATTTCAGGGCGCCACGGGAACGTCTAAAGCGTTGTAAAATCAGATTCTTTAACGACTTAATCTAGTGATGAAACAATTGTGCGCCCAGCCCTAATTATTCCAATCGTTCTGGTGCTACTCACCGCTGTGGTGGTGGCCTTGCCTTTGCTCTTGAGCAAACCAGAAGATATAGAAACGCCAGCGCCTAATATTGGAGTTGTTGGCCTGCAGTATGCCTTTCTCGACAAAGAGTACCCGGTGGTTACTCGGGTGATCGAAGAATCGCCTGCTGCCCTAGCCGGCATCGCCAAAGACGATCTACTTATTTCTGTTGATCATAGAAACGCCTCAATGCTTGGTGACTACGACATACACCAAGAGCTTTGCGGGGAGCCAAATTCTTCTGTACAAGTGGCGTTAAGAACCAACGATGGCTCAATAATCGAACGCAATCTCATGCGCATCAATGCTTCTGAATTACCCAAAGAAGCAGACTCTAAATATCTCACAGAGCAATCGCATTTAAGCAAAGAAGATTTTCTGCTAAGGCGCGATGCCTTTGCCAAAGCCGATGATTTTTCTTACACCAGCCTGATTATGCATAACTTGCACCAGGGACCAATGGTGCTTGAATTTTATGCTAAAGAAAGCGGTGCCAATAGCGACCTTGAGGCCGCCATCGACTCACTCAACAAAAAAGATGCCGAAGCGAAAACTCCTAGGCACAATCAAATAACCAAAATTAGCTGTAATGTTACAGACAAGAATTATGCAGACCTGCTGGAACACTTCAAAGTCACAGCAGCTCCAACCTATGTCTTTGTTCCAGGCAACCGCGGTGTGATTCTTGCCCGAAACATAGAGAGGGCTCCACTCAGCGCTGAACAAATCAAAAGCAAGCTGACAGATTTGCTCTATGATGCCCAACAACCCATTCCCCAAATTCACACGGCACCAGCTCTGGTTGGGCCCGAAATTGAAGAAGAAAACAACACATATACACCGCTGTCAAAAAAACGTAACAGAGACAAATGAAGCTCAAATTAATCAACTGTTACCCGACCAATAATTAGCGAAACCTTCTGAGAAAGTTGCCCATGGGCGACAATAGCGTTATAAGCAGGGGCCAAACTGGATATAGAGATACAGTTAGCAGATATGCCTAAATTTACTTAAGATAGGTAACTAGACTGGTGGTAAGTAATGATTAAAGCAGCCAGAACCGCAGACTAGGCGCTAGTAAGTTATACTCGGATGTCACTTTTCGGGGCCTGATGATTTGTCAATTTCGGTGTCTTTTGTAGTTATCGCCGACGAACATTGCGCTGCAGTGGATAAAACCATTGATAGTATCAATTCTCTGGATGCTATCAAGACTGAGCTTTTATTTGCTATTCCCAAAGCTGAAGAGACAAGCGATGCCGTAGTCAAAGCGGGGCAGAGCAAGTCTCATTTGGCACCACGTCACACGCACACCCTCACCAATCAAGCCTTTGATGCCGCCAAAGGCGACTATATTCAACCATTGTTGGCCGGTCAGACAATTGATGCTGCTAAATTCTCTAAACAATTAACCAGACTTGATGCTCACAAAGAAGCAAGTTGCATTGTCAAAGGGCGCAAAGGGCTGATAAACCCAACGGCTGAGTCACTTACTCCAGGCCCAGTATTTCTATTCAACTGCTTTGACAAAATGCTCTCACCGGTGACCACGCCAGCTGAAATCTTATTCAAACGGGGAAAAGTTGCTCTAGACAAACATCTAGAGAGTTTGGCCTATACCGACTTAGCTCTGCAGCTTTCAAAGCAGGGCGCCATAATAGTAGACAGTACTGCTCAACAAACCTCTACTGTAGAACCAAGCAATTTGAACGAATGGTCAACCTTGTCACAAAAATATGGTTCAGTGCTGCGCTGCATTGGCTGGTCTCACGAAGCCATGCTCGAAAAGTTGGTGGAGCCGCTGGTTCTCAGCAAAGATGTGCGAAAGCTCGAAGCTCAAGTAAAGCAAGGAGATTTAAAAGTCCTGCGCTCGAAGCTCGGCTTTAGTCCAATTTCGAATCCGGAGGATAAAGAGCGCGATGACGCTCTGCAAGCAGCGGCCATACGCGTAGTATTGAATGGCGGTGCGGCTCAAAGACACATCCGAGATGCAGACCGTCTGGTAATTTTCTCTCGCGAAATAACAGAGCGCGAAAGTGAACTGCGCGCGCTACTAGAAAGTCTTTCTTGGCGCCTGACTAAGTCTTTGCGCGACCTGCGTCTCGCCATAAAATATATGAATGGTACCCTCGATTTGCAGTGCAAAGAAATCGACGTCGATAAATCGCACGCTAACTATCTAGACTATCTCAATTACGAAATCGACAAGATATACAAGAGCAATTCATGGCGTGTATCGGCTCCGCTGAGGGCATTCAAAGCCGACGAAAAATTGAACTCTTTGTCTACCAAAGAGAACAAGCAATGAGAATCTGGTTGCTCTGCCACCAATTTTTGCCAGAGTTTTATGCCGGCACCGAAACCGTCACCTTGCAAACCGCTCTTCAGCTCAAGCAAAACGGTCACGACGTTACTGTCATTGCTGGGCACCCTGAGCTGATTACAACAAACGAAAACGCTGTCTGCATCGAAAGATATGAATATGAGTCACTTCCGGTGTTCCGCTTTCGCAAATCAGTACAAACTGAAAGCAAAGATACAAACGAAAATCAATCAGTTTATTGGAATGAAAAAGTAGCCTCGACCCTGAACGAATTGCTAGACTCAGAGCCGCTGCCAGACCTAGTGCACGTGATGCATTTCGCCTTTATTGGTGCCGCTGTATTGGGGGCCATTAAAGCCAAAGCTGTACCAATAGTTTTCACAGCCACAGACTTCTTTGCTGTATGCCCGGTGAGCCACTTGCGCAACATCGACGGCACACACTGCAGTGGACCCAACCCAGATCACGGCAATTGCCTGCGCCATCAGCTGTATAACAGTCTTCCCCCAGAGCTAGTTCCCCGCTTGAACGATTTCAGCGATGAAGACTTTGGCAACATGGTCTGGTTAGCTGGTAGCGACTTACCATTAGACATTACCTTGCATCAAGATCCAGGGTTCGCTGGACAAACCTGGTTCAGGAAGATGGCCACAGACCTGGTCGAAAGAAAGAGACTGATGTCTCAAACATTAGATCAAATAGATTTGATCGTGGTACCAAGTACGGTGGTGAAAGAATCACTGGTCGACAACGGTGCCAATTCAGAGAAGATGATTACT
>CALRJJ020000103.1:0-10700 GCA_943367505.1 Flavobacterium psychrophilum
CTTGTATAGGCAGAAATCTTGCTATCAATCTAGCAACCAACTCGTGACGATTCCATGCCTTAAGGCAATTGAAGCACTTCAGGTAGTGCGGTCAACTCGAAGAAGATATTTCGCTGCCATAAATTAGACCGCCATGGAACCGTCACAAATCAAAAGCTAGATTGTAGAAGTCAGCGCAAGAAAAGCCAGATCTTGGCGACTAGAGAAGTGCGCTCAAACAGATTTTCAGGAGAATGCTATGACCGCTGAACTAAATGAGATTACAAAGACTAGCGAAGCTGCCATTAAAAAAGCTGGCGACAAGCCAGACTTCTCTGAAGCTTTCAAACTCTTGAGCAACAACACCACGGCTGCAGAGCAAAACCAAGAGCGAAATGCATTTAATCAGGTCATTCAGAAGAAGTTCCCCAACCTAAGCTTGATTGGCAATGACGTGTATCAAGATAAAGACGGTAAGCAAAGTAATGGCCTAGTTGTGTTCGATAAGAAGACCAAAGATATAGAGCTTCGACAAGCCGAGAATTTCTCGGTGGTAGTGAAGAAAGAAGCCATGTCTGCAAAGATAGCACAAGAGAAAGTAAAGCCTGAAGTAGCAGGTGAGATTTTTGGTGAAACTATGGACAAAGCCGTGGAGCTAAAAGCGAAGGCGCTACAAGCTCAAGCCGGCCAAGCGCCATCTCCAGAAAGAGCACAACCACTGAGAAGAGTCGAAGAATCGGGTGAAGCACCAACCGCGCCAGCGGGCTCGGCAGCAGCTAGCGCCCCAGGCAAAATCCAAGAATCAGCTGAAGCTGCCATCAAACAAAATGCGGCAAGTCCAGATTTGTCAGCCGTTTATAAAGAGCTAAGCAACAACAGCACAGCAGAAGATCAGAAGCGTGAGCGCACTGAGGTCAATGCTGCTTTGCAAAAGCAATTCCCTGAGCTAAGTCTTGTCGGTCAGCAGCTAGTTACAGACCAAAAAAGCGGGAAGCAATTCGAATCACTGGTTGTATATGACAAAGAGACAAATCATCTTCAACATAGATTGGCTCAAGACTTTTCAAAAGTACTGTCAAATGAAGATGTTTCAGCGGCAGTCAAGGCCGAAGGCCTGAAACCAGAGACAGCCGGTGAGGCTATTGCTCAAAGTTTTGACGCGACTCTGGCCAAGCAGCCCAAAGCGGCTACAGCTGCTGCTCAAAGCGCTGTGCCGGAAGAACAAGTCAAAGAGTTTGTATATGAGGCAAAACCAGGCGACACTCTCTGGCACATAGCAAAGACTCAAATAGAAGCTGCGAGTCCTAAAGATAGTGTAGTTTCTGCTGCAAGTATCAAAGGCTATATTGAGCAGATAGTAGCTCGTAACAAAGATCAAATTAAAGACGCAGATCTGATCTACGCCGGAAGTAAGTATGTACTGCCTGAGTTGAAACTTCCTGAGAAAAAGGCTGAACCAAGCGAGGCGCCTGCTCCAGGCTCTCTGGGTCGCAATCCATCAGCAACTCCTGGAGAACAAGCCCCAAGACCTCGTGAAATTCAGCGGCCAGTCCCACCGACCGCGCGCCGGTCTGAGCCTGGACCTGATCTCTATTCTGGAAGCCGAAACGGGGCACCAGCTGAAGCTCCTGCACCGCCCCTAAAGAAATAGATGGAAGTCTAACAAACTTGGCTTGCATGCAGACTACCTGAAAGTGTTAGTGAAGAGCAAAGATATTGACACAATGAACAAACAAACTCAGTTAGAAAGTCTGCCTCAAAGAATAGAAAGTCAGTCCGATAGCGTTCGTGTGGACACAGAAGCAACACTGGCAGCGGCAGCTTTGTTTCGTGAGTACCAAATTGCTACTGCAGAAAAAGTAGAAACGTCTTCGGAGCCTGGATTCGAAACTAAAGCTAAGTTTTGGCTGAAGAACAGATTAATGCCGGAAGAAGAGTTAGTTAAGCATGCTAAATCAGTTGCGGAGAAATTGGATAGAGGACAGAAGTTCGAAGCAGCAAAGGAGTATGACGAATTTCAGCAAAAGCTAGACCTCCGCAACTTCATTAGCTTCAACCAGCTAATCGAAAAATATGACAAGAAAACAGTGGGATACGATTTTAGCGTTTCCAAGTTCTCGAAGGCATATCTTCTTAAGCAACCAACGAAGTGAAGTTATGAAATCTCAAGCCAATACTAGTTGCAGTCCGACCAGCGCCCCGGCGCGACAGGAATTCGTGAGAGTTTACCTGAAGCAACTCTGTAATCTACACCTCCTAAAGAGAGAACCTTTAGATTCGGCATTGACACCAAGTAGGTGATCTGCTGGGCACTAATGGTGGTGCCAGCTATGCGCAAGTATGTAATTTGTTTTAGTTTTGCGATAGATTTGATTTCTCCATCGCTGAGCTTAACGTTACTAATCATCAAGCACTTAAGATGACTAAGTTTTGCCAGGTAAGCCAAAGTCGCGTCACCAAAAGTGATATTGTCTAGAACTATTTTCTCGAGCTTAGATTGACTTGAAATATTCGCGAAGAAATCATCGCTTGGCGAGCTGCTTAATAGTTGTAATTCTTTCAAGCTGTCAAAGATTCTACGTTTGGCTAAGCTTCGCCCTGGCAGATTAGAGATTTGACGCAAGCGTAGCAAACGCAAATGTTCAAACTTGTCGAAGCAGGATAAGTCAACAAAGCTACCAAAGTTTATGCCATCAAGTTCTAGTTCTCTGAGTTGCTTCCAGTCACTAGCAATTTCAATGATGCGCAATGCTTGAGTACTGCATTTTGGCAAATAGTCTTCCGGGAAGAAAAATTCTGTTTCGTCGGGCTTACCGCTAACCTTCAGATTCTTAAATAGAGATGGATCAATTTTTGAATAGACATGCGGATGAAAGAAAGCAACCAGAGCATCTGGAGACACGATCAGTCGAATACTTCTATCGCTTGGCACAGTGCAATCGTTTTGCGCTTTTCTCCATACATGCTGCTTATCGCGGCCAAAGTAATCAAAGTAAGCAATTCGTTCTTTGGGAAAGTTAATTACTATTTGTTCTCCCTCGTCTGTGCGAGCGAGTTTACCTTTGATTGACACTACTTGCTCTAAAACAGACAGTGCTTTCTCATCGTTAGGATCAGCGATAATACTGGCGCGACTGAACGGCGACGGCACTAGTCGCTTTTGTTCACCTTGCTTGAGAGGCAAGTTTTCGCCGATCTGCTTTTGGCTTCCCTTCTCATCCGTAAGGCAAAGTTTTGTAGAATAACTGACAACAGCGGAAGCTAGTGCTAACGCCAGTAGAGCTGCACCGCCTCCTAAAATTACGAGCCTTTTGTTACCTAAGAGACGACTACCTTGTTCCGTTTCGACAACCCAATCTAAACTGTCGCCACCAGATCCGCGCCTAATGGCAGATGATTGATTAGCAGCAGCACTAGTATCGGAATTATCATAGGCAGTATTGGCAAAGCCTGTTCCAATTGATTTGCCTTGCTCAATGCGCTCTAGGTCGTGAATGACTTCACTCATAGACTGATAGCGCTGTTTGGGATTCTTCTCAAGCATTTTACTGACTAGATGATTGAGCCCAGGAAGAAACTTCGGATCGAGCCAAGAGTCACTCAGTGCCGGTGCCGGCTGTGACTGGTGCATTAAAATGGTTTCGACCGCTGATTTCCCTTCGAATGGTGGATGTTTCGCTAGTGCTTGATAGAGCGTGCAACCAAGAGAATATATGTCGGAACGCTGATCGCAGGACTGCCCCAGGCTTTGCTCTGGACTCATATACAAGACCGAGCCAATTACTTGACCGGCCTTTGTCTGCACTTGAGAGTTGAGTGAAGAGTCGCTTAAAAGCTTGACGATACCGAAATCAACTATTTTTACATCAAAGCCAGTTTTCGTTTTAGAGAGCATAATGTTTGACGGTTTTATATCGCGATGTACTAGTCTTAGACCGTGGGCATAACTTAACCCTGAAGCGATTTGTTTGAAAACATCAATAATCTCTGCTACTGAAATAACACTGTCTTCTTTGCCGTAATCGAACAGAGTAGTGCCTGGCAAGAGATCCATAACATAATAGGGCACGCCATCAGAATCTAGGCCCATATTATGAATCTTGATTATGGCCGAATGATTCATTTTGGCAATCGCTCTTGCCTCAAGCGAAAATCGCTGCCACTGTTCATTTTTTAGCGTTCCAGACGCAAGTAGTTTGAGAGCGTATTCTTTCTTCAGAACCAGATGTTCAGCGCGAAAGACCGAACCCATGCCGCCTCGACCAATCAGTTCTTTCAGCAAGTAGACCCGGTCTACAATGTATCCAGGCTGATAATTGAGCTGAATAGCTAAGGGCTGCGAATCCTGGAGCATAATAGAACGACCTAATTTACGATAGCGAGCAAGTGCATTTGTGGCTAGACCTTGGGAAGGAGATTCGGCCACCTATCTTTATCTGTCTCATAGGGACTTGGAAATGCTGTACCCATAGGCTGAGAAAGTTCTCTGGGTTTGGGTTGTCCAGGGTCTTTAGCAGCTGCAGAAGCTCCAGCAGCTGGAGAAATCTGAGCAATTTCTGCTCCTGTGTGCTGAAGTAAAAGCTCCTGGCTGATCTGCTGCCAAACAGAGCTACTTTCAACATTCAAGGATCGTTCTGCCTTATCGCTCGCTATTTCTCGTGGCATGATTTCACCTTCCAAATTTAAGTAAAAACTAGTTATCGTTCCTGCCGGCCAATCAACTAGACTTTTGCCACATTTGCTCTGAAACAAAGGCCGGCAGTGGCATGGCGTAATCTTCAGCATGAAGCGATTGCATAAACTGACTAATCTGAAGGTCGATTTTGTCTTCGTCAATATCACTAAAGGAAATCAGATACTCATTTTTAGGTGACTCGGAAACAGCATAGTTTTCTCTAGTGGCTAACATAGTTATTCCAGCTTGTTTAGCGGCTGCTTCTATGGCACTCTCGCTGAGACGAGCAGGGAAATGTGCCAATAAACTCGTTCCCCCGGTCTGATGAGAGAATTTGACTTTATTACCTGATACTTTAGTCAGTGCATGAATGAGGCTCGCACGCTTACAAGCATAGGCTTTGCGGGAGCGATGTAGATGGCGCTCATAGTGACCTTTTCGAATGAAGTTAGCAAGAGCGACTTGCTCAAGCAAGGGCATTTCAGGGCGAATTGCACTGAGTGTCTGGCGAAACGATGGAATGAGAGCTGCTGGAATGACCATAAAGCTCAGTTTCACAAGCGGATATAGGGACTTCCAGAAGTTGTACTTATAGACCACGCTTCCAGAAAGATCTTGGGAAAATAGCGCTGGCAGTGGTTCTTCGCCGTATCTATATTCGCTGTCGTAGTCGTCCTCAACAATAATGGTATTGTTCGAAACTACCCATTGCAAAAGGCGATGTCTGCGAGACCGCGACATAGGTATGCCAAGAGTATCCTGGTGCGAAGGTGTTACGTATATCAGGCGTGGTGCCTGCGGCAGCTCAGCGAGTAAGTCTATACGTATACCATCGCGGTCTAAGGCAATGGGACAGACTGTGGCACCGCTTGTTTTTAGGCTTTGACGAATTCCAATAAAACTAGGATCTTCGGTGGCGACAAGATCACCATCACTCAAAATTAGTCGACTCAATAGATCAAGACCACCTTCTGTTGAAGGTAAAATCACGATCTGCTCTGGAGAGCAAACTATACCCCGGGTGCGGGACAGCAAGGCCTGGAGTTGCTCACGCAAAGGAAGAAAACCAAAGGGATCTGATTCAAACAGACTCTGCTCGGTACCAACATCTCGTACAGCTTCATAAAGTGATTCTTGCCAACGAGCAATCGGCAAAAGGCTGTGAGGAGTAATTGCGAACGGCTCTGGCTTAGGCTCAGACAACTCATTCTTGTATGACAAAATTCGTTTTCCAAAAGGGGAAAACTCAATCTTTTTGCTATCAACCGATAGTGGCGTTGGAGCTGGCAAGGGCGAAATGGAATTGCTGACAAAAGTCTTTCCACGACTCTGCGTTTTGATATAACCCATCCCGATCAATTCTTCGTAACAACGCCGTGCTGTCAATCTAGATACAGACATGCATTCAGCAAGCTCTCTTGTAGACGGCATAACTTGCCCCCGACGCAGCGCACCACTTTCGATTGCTTTGCAAATGGCGTTAGCCATCTGCTTATACAAAGGACCAGTAGAGCCTGCTTCTAGTGAAAGCATCAGTTGCATAATTACCTCTATTCGCGCCTAAGCGCACTCGGGGACATTGAATTACTGAATAAACTAATTGCCAGGTAAAGGTAGACCAACAGCCCGAAAACGGCTGCTGATAAAACTTCGGAGGTTGGAGTCTCAAACTTTGGACTCTTAGTAAAACCGAGTATATGGCCCAAGTTGTGACGATTCCATGTCTGTGGGATTGCAAACATATATAGGCCCAAGGAGGCCTTGGTTGATGCTGGCCTCGCAGTGCAGCAAGCTGTAGACTATTTAGTATTAAGTAGATCTTGTCTCAGGCGTTTATGCTAAATCGGATTCATTCCAGAATTGCCAACGGGGCGGGTGTGCAAGCCCGAGCCGCAGTCAAATTCGGAGTGGCAGTAGCCTTGCTGCTATTAATAAGTCAGGCTGCGCTGCCTTGCCTAGCGGCTGACGAAGAGAGTCAAGTCAAAGCTGTTCTTGATCAGTATTTTGACAATCAATTCGAGAAGGCAAAGAAGCTTTGTCGCACTCTTTTGGAGTCGTATCCCAAAAGCCTCACAGCCCACTACTTGCTTGGCAATATTTGCATCAAGCTCAATCAGGTAGCTGAGGCTGAAGCCGCCTACAAGTATTGCCTGCGCGGTGGCAAAGACTCTACTGAAGCGGTCAATGCCTATCAAGCGCTTGAGCAAATCTATGAACAACGGCGGATGACGAGCGGTTCGTCCGCCAGTCTAAGCAACGGTCTTAGCAACGGCTCGGCCCTGCCCCGTCCTACAGCGGGCACCAATCACAGCAGTGAAGAATATGTCCAAGAAGAAACTGCACGCTTGCAAAAGGACGCCAAAGACAAGCTTGAGGTGAAGCAGCGCACTCTCGATGACCGCCTTGAGCAAGAACAAAAGGCCATGCAGCAGCAGATTGCCAATGCCCCTAGAGGCAGGCGATCTGGTTATTTTAGACAAGAGTATCAAGCCCAGGTCAAGGCCGAGTATCAAGAACGAGTAGACCGCCTGAAGAAAGAATTTGAGCGAGAAAAAGATGAGATTAATCAGGCCTGCCAGAAACGCATTGATGGCCTGACCGAATACCGCAACAGTATCGATAGTCGCAGGTCGAACAAGTAATTTGGT
Source organism: Flavobacterium psychrophilum (assembly GCA_943367505.1). Lineage (GTDB taxonomy): Bacteria > Cyanobacteriota > Vampirovibrionia > Obscuribacterales > Obscuribacteraceae. Next base: position 7,303 of record CALRJJ020000103.1, read on the forward strand.
TTTCTTTAGCCTTCCTTCACTTCCATCCCCAAGAGTGTGGCGAAGTGGCGACCAAGTAAAGCCGCTTGATCTGAATCAATTATGGCACCCTTAAGATCGGCTGGATGAGCCTTAATACCCATGATGTTGGATGTGCGGAAGTCGGCTCCAGCCAGTTTAGCTTCGTAGAACTCAGCTTCTTGTAGGTCGCAGTCTTTGAAAACAGCGCCCTCCAAATTGCAGTAGCGAAAATCGGCGCCACGAATTTGGCAGCCTTGAAAGACGACCCGTTTGAAAACGCTATCGTGAAACTGAACCAGTTCGCCCGTGCAGCTCTGCAACAGCAGATCGCCGATATCGGTATCTGTTACATGCATACCCGTGATTTTGCAGTCAGTCATTTCTACGCGAGTGAATTTGCCATCTTGAAATTCAGAGTTAGACAAGTCGCAGGTTTCGAAGCGAATATCCACTAATTTCGATTTGGCGAGATTTAGTGCAGAGCAGCGCACGAGCTTGAATAGGCTGCGTTCGATGGTGACCCGCTCAAAAGATTGGCCGGTTAGGCTTTGCCCGCTCAAGATAAAGTCACCGTATTCGGTATCGTCAGCTAGGTCAAGATTGCTGAGTGGAGCAGTTGATTTAGCAGGAAGAGATGGCGCCTTAATGGTGACTTTCGCAGTCACTTTGCTTGTCTCTTTACCAGCCTCTTTGCCAGCGACCTTACTTGCTTTCGAATTGCTTTTGTTTGAATCCATAGTCTTAACCGTATTGGTCCAATTGTTTTACGAGATTCGACCAATGTTTTGACAATAGAGATACATGGGTCGGTCTAAGATGTTCTCATGTAAGCGGCTTACATGCAGGAAGAAATATGAAATTACTTCAGCTTTTGTTTGCAGGGTTCATTGTAATTGCCTCCTCCGGGCCTCTTGCTCTCCATTGTCGTGCTGAAAATCCAGCAACACCAGAGGCTAGTCAGCAGCAGAAAGACCTTTTAATAAAGACTTTTGAGGAAATGCATCGCGCTCATATTGTCGCTAATACCCCACCTGGGCAACTTTTCGATAAATACCTAACTCGGGATCTCGATGCTTGCTTTACCGAAAGGATGGGGCGGAAAGTTCGAACCACTTATGAGCTTTTGCAGAAGGACGCTATTCACATTGGTGTTGGCTTTCCCTACTACTATATCTGGGTCAAAATTTTCGATGACAAGAGTGGTGAGCTGCTAGATGAAGGAATGACCAGTGCCAAAGCAATGGATCAGAAAGAATTTGGCATTGGAAGTAAGCTCAATCACGCAGAAGAGATTCTGAAAAATCCAGGTTTCCCTGACTTTTTCCCTGACAGCCTCTGTCTTGCTATTTTAGGTCGGGCTGCAGTTGTTCAGGCTGCTAATAATGTCAGCAAGGCTTTGCATATGAAAAACTAGTGCAATCTGACTGGTAACCTTTTTGAATCCATCTTAGGATCTCTCGCAATCCGCCTAGAGGATGATAGAGTCGCGGCGTCAGCTTGCTACTATAAATACATCGAAGACGCCCACCCCAAGCATGATCCTCTTAAGGATTTGAATTTCGGAGGATGGGCGTCTTTTCTTTGCTATAAATTGTTTCAGGCCTCAACGAGTTTTCGTTTGCCCATTACCACAGTACCAATCGGGCGCTCTTTGGGAGCAGGGCTGGTGCTTATGTGAATGTCGTAGCCAAGTTTTTGCATGTATTCGGTGATGCGCTCGATTGAGAATTCATCAAGCTTTCCGTTCATGATTTTAGATACTTTTGGTTGATCGGCGCCAATTAGCTTTGCGATTTCGGTCTGATTTTTTTGCTGTTTGCGATGGCTTCTTGAAGCGACATGAAAAGATATGACTTCAGCTTTAGCCCTGCAGCCTCTTCTTCGTTAAATCCAAGATCCAAAAATATGTTCTTACTCATTTTTTCTTGCTCGCTTGTCGCACCGTTGGTTCGTGCTTCGACATAGCTTTATTCTATGCCAAAACAGGCATATTGGGATTCTTTGCAGTTTGCCGCTCGTCTCGAACGAAGCGGCCCTACTTCTTCTCTTTGCTATGACCAGCGCAGCATGCGCCCACAGGCTGGCCGTTTTTGCCGAGTATAGGCTTGCCAGCAGAAGCCGCAGATTTTGCGGAAGTGGTTCCCGGTTTACCGCTGGCGCTTTGACTTGACGTTCCAGCATTGTTGCCAGCTGGCGTAGGGCTGTTCTTTGCCGCTGCACTGCCGGGTTTGTCCAAGGTCTTCACTGTGCCAGGCTGCCACAGTCTGTTTTTGCGATACTTTTGAATCACCGCAGTTGGCTCATCAAAGGGATATTCCTTCTCAAACATGATGTCGATGGCTTGCTGAATCTGCTTCATTGATTTGCCTTCGCGCTTCATTTTTAAGGCTATGAGCGCTTCTTCTTGGCAGATGTGACAATCGACGCCGTGATCGGTAGTGAAGCAATCGAGCAAGCTGTCGTGGTCATCAGTCATGTCGCAGCCGCAGTAGCAAAAGAGCTTGGCGCAAATCTCAGGACAAAGTTGCGCGGCGGCATAGCCAGATTTGGCGTGGCCGAAGAATCTGTTGGGGTCTAATACTGGTGGTTCGCCGGGAACGCTGGGCTTGTCGCTGGATTTATCGCTAGGATTACCGCTAGGGCCTGCGCTTGTCTCACTGCTCGACTTCTCGATAGGTTTATCGCTGGGCGTTTGGGTTGCTGCGGCGATGTCGGCTGCTGGCTTAGCTGCTGCCGTTTCTGCCAAAGCTGAAGAGGTTGGCCAGGCAAGTGTTGCTACCATAAGCGAGGTAAGCAGCAGTGACTTGGCTGAAATGGACATAGATTAACTGGGCCTCAGATTCCGGCCTGTTCCAGGCCAACTATGTAACAGATTATAGATAATGGCGGCCAATATTGCTGCGATGTTGCGCTATTGCTTCGGCAGCTGGGGTCTTTTACCATGTTTTTCAAGAGGATTTGTTATCATGAGCAATCTGGTAAGAGATATAGAAAGTGACTATGCAATACGACGTAGTGGTTATAGGCGGCGGACACGCCGGGTGCGAAGCAGCAAATGCCAGCGCCCGTATGGGTTTGAGCACCCTTCTATTAGCTGTTAATCTCGACACAATCGGCGCTATGCCTTGCAACCCAGCCGTTGGCGGTCCTGGTAAGACTCACCTTGCCCGCGAAGTTGATGCTCTGGGCGGCGTTATGGGCATTGCCACCGACGCTACTTACCTACAGATTCGCATGCTCAACTCTAGCCGCGGCCCCGCGGTGCAGTCTCTGCGTGCTCAGTCAGACAAGCGCGAATACTCCGCCTGGATGAAAGAGTACATGGAGTCTTTGCCCAATCTCACCTTGAGACAGGGCATGGTGAAAAACTTGCTGCTCACAGACGGCAAGGTTTCAGG
>CALRJJ020000104.1:0-10687 GCA_943367505.1 Flavobacterium psychrophilum
TAGCGGCAGTTAAGACAGATGGCAAGTATGGCTACATTGATCGAAATGGCAAGATGATCATAGAACCCAAATATTGGAAAGCTGGCTCCTTTTCAGATGGACGTGCTCTCATTGCCATTCCGGGGCCAGCGCATCCCCACGCAACAACGGATCAGAACTGGATTGAAAGTAGTCTGCCATTCCTAGAGAGCAATCAATTCGACCAACGGCTCCACGCTGACCGAAATGACTCCTGGGAGGGACATCCTTAACGGATGAGCTCACTACTTCTGCTCAAAATATGGGTTTTTCAGAATCGGCAGCAAATCAGTTTGCTTCGATGGCTTCTGCAACTCTACTTCTTTAACTAATATCGATGGTGTGACAATAGTGCAAGAAGAGCCGCCTGAGAGCGAGCCCATAGCCCCAGAAGCCGCAGTACTGGCCGCATAGGCCTGAGCATCATCAGCAGTGGCTTCAATGTCACGCAGAACACGGATATTTAAGTTAGCAAATTGCCCACCCCGTACCAACTCTTCATGGCCATCAGCAACAGAAACACGCACTATCTCGACCGGGCCAGATAGTTTCACCTCAGTTGACTTGCCAAAAAGACCAAGCATGCTCGACAAAAGTGACTGCGGCGAAAGGGCACCACTTATTGAGTTGGCCAAACGACGAACAATAAGAACTTCTTTCAACCCTTCTTCTTTGCCCAGCACTATCAAACGCTCTTTCAACTGTGCTGCTGTCAACTTCACATCAGACTTGATATAGAGGTTTTGAGCGGCGCCACTGCAAGCATTTCCATGGCCATTGCTATGTTTTATGGTCTTTGATGGCACCCGACTCATGGCGAAAGTTTTCAGAATGCCTTTATCAACTAGAGTGATTCGCTCAGCTTTGACACCATCATCATCAACCAAATAGCTGGTGAGAATGTTTGTATTACCAAACTTCTTACTTAGCGGATCATCTACCACCGATATAAAGGCAGGCAGTACCCTCGTGCCAATTTTCTCAGCGAAGGGATTAGCGCTTTGCCCATCCATACCACCAAACTTGCTCAATGGTGCTGGCTTGTAGCCCAGATTAGGCTGCAAGACATCGGCAAAGAATGATGCGGCCGCTTCACCTTCAAACAAAATCGGGCCATGGTACTCCTCAATTTCTGGAGCACTAACCAACTTAGTCACCCGCTCGGCCAACTTATTTACTTGCGCTTCTAGCTCAGCAGCCGCAGGCAATTCATTGCTGTTCAGAGCAGTGACTGACTGAGCATCAGCTATGATCGAACCGTCGGCGCATTGGCCACTGGCAGCAATTACCAGGCGACACTCGGTATGGGGCAGTCGATGATAAAAGCCTTCGCTATTTACGAACCAGCGGGTAACGGCGTCTTCGTCGAGTTTGACAAATGACTTTTGCACTTGCGGATATTTGCGGAATATCGAAGACAAATGAGTAACAAGATCACTTATTTTTTTATTGTCACCAGACAGTCGACAGGGCTCGCCAACTATTACCACAGGCTCTTCTTTTGACATCGACTCAGGTAAGTCTTTGACATTGTTTTCAAGCAAGTAGGCTTTCTTAGCGGAGAGATCTTCTATTGCTTTTTTGTAAGCCTCATCTGTCTTTAGCCAAGCTTCGTGGCGAATAGCATCATAGTTATCGTCACAAGTAATTGCGCTACCACTGGGTAGATGGCCAAATAGCGAAGAAAGCGCACCGCCGCCCATGCCTGAGCTATCGAGAGTATAGTCCCCCTCACGCATCACCACCGAAAGTGTGCGAGTACGATTGCGGTAGTCTGAGGTGATGGCACCAAAAGAAGCAGCAACATGGGCTGTGTCGAACTGATCAAGACAATAAGAACCAAAATACGGGCCCTTGTATTGATCGAGATGAAGCCGACTGATACTGCGTTTCATTTCGTCTTTTAAGGCCCGAGCGACAACATCATCTTCAGCGCCATAAGCACTGGGCGGAGCAATGGCGAAAGTTGAAAGCCCGAGGGTAACTGCCAGCAACACTGACTTGGCTTGCAGAGAGAATTTGGTTTGCTTTACGAATCTCATTATTTTGCCTCCTCCTTATCAAAGAGGGGGGCGGGTAAGAGTGGCGGCTTCTCCTGAGCTTTAGATTGCAACTCCACTTCAATATTGCCCACTAACAAACTGGGTGAAGTGGCAGATACTGGTACCCAGCCTGATTCGGCACCACAGGTGCCATTAAAAGTATCATCATCATCGCCAGCACAAACAATGCGCTCTAACGAAGAGAGTGGAGTTCCAACCAAGTCGACACCACGCAGAAGTTCATCGGGCCGGCCATCAGTAAATACTTTCCAGACTCGTAAGGGTAGCAACTTAAATGACTGCGGCATAAATGTCTGAGTCATAGTAAAGCCACCGGCAATCTCATCAAAGAGCAAACCATAAGGTTTTCCTTGCTTCTTCGCTTCAGCCACCAGCATTTGTCGCAGCTCAGCCATAGGCACACGTTTAGAAGAATCAACAATCAAATTACCTTGACGAGCAACCACGGCATGCCCTCTCGATGAGCGTCCATGGCCGTTAGAGCGACTAAATCCATTAATAGGTGAGCGCGCCATCAAGAAGTTTTTGAGTATGCCCTGGTCAACCAATATTACTTTTTCGGCGGGCACGCCTTCATCATCATATTTGTAGTAACCATTCAAAGGCTTGGTACCGAAGCGTTGACGGGTAGGGTCATCCATCACTGAAATAAATGGTGGCATAATCAGCTGACCAACTTTTTTGGTGAAAGTGCGACCTTCTGATTCGTCCTTTTGCCTGTGGCCTTCTATTCTGTGGCCAAAAATCTCATGGAAGAATACACCAGCGGCTTTCGCTCTTAAAATTGCCGGACCAGCGTAAGGCTCAGCTCGCTGGGCAGTCTTCAAGCGAGTCAAATCTTCAGCTAGCTTGCGCACCATTTTCTCTAAAGCAACATCATCAGGAATTTCAGCCGGAGAACTCGCTTCGATGCCATCGTAGAGCCATATTTTCATACCATCGCTGGCGGTGGTAGTTACTGTAGAAGCTATTCGATATTGAATGCGCTCATCTACAATATTGGTGCCTTCACTGTTGACCAAATAGTGCTTGGTCTTAGAAGCTGAGAAAGAAATATTTGAGTCTTGCACAGCCGGATAGAGTTTATACAGCGCCGACAAACGACGTACGCGCTCTTCCCAGGCGCTTCTATCGGGAGCAAAAGCAGTTGAAGGCAAGGTCTCAGAATGGGGTTTCTCTAATGAGAAATCATCAGAAGTATCATCTTCTTCAACTTTCACACCCTTATTAGTGACAACTTTGCGAAACTTCTTTTGGGCCTTTTTAAATGCAGAGTCAGTGCGCAGCCAAAGGGCCGTGCGAATTGCGGCCTGGTCATCACTAAGGGGGAAAGCGGGACCAGAAGAGCCAAGATCCATAGAGTCAAGACCAAGGTCGTTATCTCTCAGTTTATGGCTGCTATCAACTTTAGGGCTGCCCACCCGCAGGTCAATATCAAGACTGCGAGAGCGGTCATTGCTCTCTTGCGAATAAAGTGCACCATAGTCAGCCTGCACGTTGAGCGATTCGACGTCGTAGACAGAGTAGGAAAGGAAATAGAGCGGAGCTTCACCAGCACTCTTGAGATTGGCAAATGAGCGGTCGAGCTCAGCGCGCATGGCGGCCAATAGAGGGTTTTGCACTACCTTTACAGTGGCATCTTGACGCTTGGCTGCGTGACTGGCAGCCGCTTTGGTCTTATCTTTTGCCAGCGCGGTTGGCGGTAGCAAACAGCTAATTGCCAGAGAAACACTGAGCAGACCAGTTAAACAAGGCAGATAAAGGAAATTACTCCGTCGGTCTCTATTTTGGAAAGGCAAAAGACAACACTCGCTAGTAAGTAGAAAAATTATCGAACCTCACAACAGGGATTGCAAGTATTTACCGCTATTTATAGAGGATATGCGATCTTCACGAAATACTCCCATTCAGTGCTTAGACTGCTCGTGATCGCAGAAGAACAAAGAGGTTGATATGGCAGTCGTCACAAAGATGGGCAAATATCTCAAGGGTGCAGCGCTGCTGTCTATGGCAGCGGCTATGGTTGGTTCCATTAATTTATTAGCGGCAAGCCCCGGGCAATGCACTGAAATTACAAAAAATAGCGAGAACAGAGAAAATACCAGCCCAACAAGTGCACCAGTGGCCACTTCAAGCCAAAAGACAGCGGCAAAAGCGGTGGGCTATTTCGGTGCTGAACTTAACCGAAATCTTGTGCTCAGAGTAAGAAAATATTCTCCCGCAGGTGCTGCCGGGTTGGCCGAGCAAGACGTAATTAAATCGATTGACAATATAGATGTGAGCAACCTTGACGCTGCTGACACACTGTTTCTCTTGCAGGGGCATGCCGACGAAACTTCAGAATTAAAAATTAAACGTGGCGACAAAACTTTGAGCCTTCTTCTCAAGCGCACAGAATGCCCCCAAAAGATTGTGCCAACAGGGCTAACAGCCGAGCAGTATTGGGTTTTAGGCACACAGATGCTCGACATGGGCTGGCCTGATGCAGCCCGCAAAGCTCTGCAATTGGTGATTTCGCAAAAGCCTAGCAGTAGCCTGGCGCGGAAAGCTCGACGAACGATTGCCACCGAGTTACCCCTGATCGACCCACCGCTAGAGGCCTTAGAACTCAACAACCGGGCGTGGAATCTCTGCCATCTTGGCCATACTGCTGAAGCCCAGGCCCTGCTGGAAGAATGCATCAAGGAGTATCCTGGCTTTGAATGGCCCTACCAAAATCTTTCCACACTATACTCAGAGCTGGGATTGACAAGCGATGCTGAGTCAACAACCAGAACATTGCTGGAGAAAAACCCTAAAGATGTGACTAGCTGGTGCAACCTCGCTAGTTTTCAGATACAGCAAGGTCATAAACAAGCGGCGCTAAAGAGCTATAAAGTCGCCCACAGCTTAGACCCCGAAAATGAGCGCGTGGCCCTCTTGGCACAATGGCTGAAGGAGCATAAACTCTAAAATTAAGTCGCTTGACAACGGCGGTTTGCATGTATAATAGGTCATCCCCATTAGTAGTTCAGATGAAGACTTATACACGCCTTTGCGCCACTCTAGCAGCCGGCATTTCACTGACCATTCTCAGTGGCAGTGCCGCTTGGGCCGAAAGCGTTTCAACCGTTCCTGCACCGGCTAACACTTCAATTGCAGCGCTGACCCCGGTTAGCCCGGTAAGCCAAGAAAACTCAGTCGGCAGCAATGCAAATGCAAATGCAACTTCAAACGCCACTTTAGACGATGGCGCCAGGCTCACGACCCTCGAGACCCACTATTTTGGCCACGGCTTTACCAGTGAGAACGCAGACAGAAGACTTCGCCGCCTGGAATACTTAGTATTCGGCCAGGCAAACGAGAGCAAAGACAGCAACAGTCGAATTGCCAAAATCGAGCAAGTAGTAGCCGCCCTGGCTCAGAAAAAAGCCGATGACCAGGCCAAAGCATTAGCCGCAGAACAAGCCGCCCTGGCCGCGATGAAGGCTGATAAATCGAAGAAAGGCAAAGCTGAAAAGCTGACTTTCAACAAAGCCTATGCCCTGGCCGCCCAAGAATTGAAACAAAAACGTTATCACGCCGCTGCTGACGGCTTCCTCAAAGTAATTAACATCAATCCTCGCTACTCGCCGGCTTACGCCTACCTGGGCGACATCTTAGTCAAGCTCAAAGACTATGAAGGCGCCAAAGAAGCCTACAGAGCAGGCTTTGAAGTAGATCCCTTTGGTCAGTACGGCCGTTATGGCAAAGCCAAACTGATGGGCTTAGCCAAGCGCGATGCTTACTTGCGCACTCAACCTTTAGATTCTCCACTGATTGTGGAGCGCACCCTCAAACTCATCAACAAACAGTCTAATGATTTGAGCAATATTCATGCTGCTGAAGGGCAAAGATGGTCGCGCTGGCGCACCGATTTAGCCAACATTCAACTGCGCCGCATTGCCCAAGACAACCACACCAGCGTCAACCTGCTTGGCAGACGTGGCTATCAAGGTTACGACGATACCGAGCAGTCTAATCTAGCCAATATTAGAAACAACTATGTTCGCAATGATGCTGCGGTGCAGGCCACCAAAATTCGGGCAGAGGCTGCGCGCAAAGCCGCCTTTGTCGCCCAAAGTGCCGCCGATCTTAAAGCCCAAATGATGCAGCCAGCTAGACCAGGCAATGCCAAGTTGCGCGCCCTGGGTACAAACCTTTATGTACGCTATTATGGCAGCGACACACCGAGCTGGAACGACGACCCAGTGGCCGATGATGCTCCAGTCGAGTTGGCCGCTAAAGCGCACAAACTCCGGTAACATCCAGGAAAATAAGATGGAAAGCAAATCAATCAGACTGAGTCGAGTGGCCCTTGCTACTCTAGTCTCCTCTTTTGTAGCCTTTGGCACAGTATTGGCCCCGGCCGCCAGTGCCAGCAAAAACAATGTAAAGACGATTCCAGACGAGCTCTGCACCCAACCGGGAAGAGTCGAATCTGCCCGGGAGCTAATTGCTGAGGGCAAAGATTTCAGGCTCAATGCCTCGCAATCAACGGTGAATATGCGTGATGCTATTCGCAATGCTCGTGGTCTCACCGGTGGTGCCAATAAACTGACAAAAATGTCAGCAGCCAATCTTGATCAATACAAAAGCGACCTCAATGCTTTCAGAGATCATGTCAATAGCTACAAAGCTCATCTTGACCAAGTCGAACGTGATATTGGCCACTGCAAAGAAACAGAGCGGCTCTACAAAGAGCACGCAAAAAAATATACGATGCACGTTGATCAATATCACTTGCCACCAATCCCGCCACCACATCTTTGCCCTGGCATGATGATTTCTGAGGCAGAGAATGCCAAGCTTTCCCATCAGATGCAAGCAGATCAAGAAAGACTGGCGCGAGCAGAGCTGGACCTTTCGAATGCCGAAGGCCGTCTGGCCAACGCTAAACGCGAAAATGCCAATGCTGACGCCGAGCTTTTAAAGCGCAGCAAGGTAGTTGAAGCAGAGCGTAACTTAGCTGGCGAATTTGAGTCATTAAAAACAGAATTATCTCTGCTAAACACGCAGCATAAAGCCTTATTGTCAGGCGGCAAGCTGGCCAACCCAAGCCTTGGTGTTTCAAAAGTAACAGGTACTGTCAAAGGAAAAGGCAAATAAATGCCTGAAGATCTGCAACACCCTTATTGGGATTTCTATTCCAAACTAGTTGAGCTGCGCTCAGCCAACCCCAAAGAGTCGGCTAAACAAATAGTCGAGTTGGCCAATCTGGCTGATTTGGACCAAATAAAGAAAGCATCGATAAAAATGCATTCCCTTCTACCTTTTTATAACGCTAAGGCTGTTGAAGAGATTTTCTTTGAGTCATTACGAGAAAAGTATTCCTATTCAGTACTCGCCAGAGAGATTCTCGATCTCATTGCCGCCCATGGCCCCTTGGTGGAACTCGGCGCTGGCAATGGCTACAACGCCTGGCTCTTACAGCAAATGGGAGTAGAAACCATAGCTCTCGATGCCTTTCCCGTAGAAGAGGGTAAAAATTGGTTCTTCAGTACCAGTATTGTTGGTCTACCCACCACCAACGGCAAGAGCTGGACACGCATTGAGAAAGGCGACAGTAGTTCGGTAGTCGACTACACAGACTACACCCTACTGATGTGTTGGCCGCCGCAAAACACCATGGCTTTCAAAGCCCTGACTGATTATAAAGGGCAGAAGATCATAGTGATTGGTGAAAAGACTTGCTGCGCTAGCAAGGCATTTTATAAGAAGATTGCCAAAGAATGGAAACTCTTGCACGCTGGGCTGACTGGTAGTTGGGACGCCAACCACAAAGAATATCTAGAAATATATTCGCGCAACTAAACTAACGCCACATTATCCAGGGGTCACCAGCAATACCAAAATGCTTCCAGGCGCCTTCCATGCGCTTACCATCTGCACTCATTTTAAAGGTAGCAGTGCCCAGCATTAAGTTCCAATTCTGCCAGTAAGTCAACTTTAGCGTTCCCGTTTTAGGGTCGAAAGAGCCCGAGCGAAACACTCCTCTGTTCTTGTCCGAGTCCTGAATCCAATAGCCCGTAACTTTGACCGGCTTATCACCGACAATAGCACCATGCACAAGGGTAACTTTGCCCCAGTTGGAATCCCACGGGCCATCTACACCTTTGCTAAATGCAGTTGGAACAGCACCACTGGTAGCGCCGACTGAAGAAGATGAAGAAGACGACGAAGATGAAGCAGAAGCAGAAGCGTTAGGCTGCTTGGAGGCAGCAACTGGTTGGTCATCACTACTAGGCTCAAAAGTCAGTGATTGTCGGGGCTTAACTGGTGGAAGCGCCAGAGCTAAATCAGCACCTTGCCACTTACTGCGCATCACCGGTGTCTGCAACTGGGCCCGATCTCTCAGTACCTCGGCCTGTACTTCTTGCTTCAACTCACCAAAAGCACTGCCCAATGTGGTTGCGGCACCATTTTTAGAGAGAGCGCTGATTAGATGTTTGGTAAAAACGCCATTACTGTCATTTTTTGATTCCCAGGAGCGCTCATTTGGCGCACTAGAAGAAATAACTAACTGCCCAGTTCCCTGCACCACAGCGTCAGCGTCGACATTGCTCACCCTGACTATGCCCTTGCCATCAGTAGTAGTGGCACCACTATGACAGGCATCTAAAAAAATGACAATACGATCTGAATGCACTCTCCCTTTGATCATGTGCACTAGATCTTGCATAGGAATTCCGGTGGCATAGAGATTGTCTAACTCGGTATCGTGAGCAATTAGATAATTGACACCACCTTCATCAATGTCAGAGGGGCTGCCGTGAGTAGAGAAAAAGAGCACGACCAAATCAGACGGCATAGCAAGCCGAGGCAACCACTTGCTGCCAAGTGACTCAAGAATATTTTTACGAGTGGCCTTATCGTCGGTTAAAAGCAGTACGTGATCTGGCGCAAAATTCTCATGCTTGATCAAAAAATCGGCAAAATCAGTGGCATCTTTTGCTGCGAACTTGAGGTTGATTTTCTCATCGTTAAACTTGCTTATGCCAACAATAAGGGCCCACTTATCCGCCACCGGAGAAGCCGCAGTAATAGGTGTCTCCGATTGACTTTCAAGACCTTTACTTTCAGCAGCTTTACTAGGCTCTAGTTTGGCCTCTAGTTTGGCCTCTACCTTAGGTGCAACAGCCAGAGCTGCCGGTGCCACCACAGCCAAAGAGACAGCAACAGCAAGAATGGCTAGAGTAGATTGAGAAATTAAAGTGGCCGATTGTTTCAAGAAGCATTCTCCAGAGCGGTAATTATAGCTGAAGCCCTATCACCATATTTAGCTCTAATTAATTGCTCAAAAGTTTTCCACTGTTTAGTCGTGTCTTGAACAGCAAGCTCGCGTGCCAAATCAAAGAGATTCTTACCTTCGCGGCCTATCATTACCTGGCCCTCCAGCTGCTTTGAGCTATCTTTGTTCAGCTCCATGTGCAGCAGTTGACCTGACTTTAAAGCGTAGTCTAATGCAGATTGCAGATCTTCTGATTGCTTGCGAGCAACGTATTCAGCTTCACTGCGAAAAGTAAGCTCCGGGTGCAGAGCCTGCAAACGGCGAACATTTTCTTTGTGACTGAGAAATGGTTCTTGCTTGAGGCTACTTTCATAGAAATAGAAACATGTGCGAATGGGCTCAGGAATCTGGCCATCAGCACTACGATCAATTGGCTCCAGGGGCTTATTTTGAGACAACAGCCACTCCACATAATTAGCATGAGAGTAAAAATCGTGAACTGTATGCATAGCCTCACCAAGAGCATATAGAGACTGACGGCAAGCATCCGAGTCTTTATCGGCAGAACCGGCCAGTTCAACAGCCTTAGCGGTCTGCTCATCTATGTAGCGAAAGGCACCCTTAATGTTGTTGTCGCAAGCATGGTGCTCAGCTATTTTCCACTTATTAGAGAAGGGATTATCCTGACTATCCATTCCCTTGGCCATAAATCCCAGGCTGGCTTTGCTGAGCTTAAAGGGCTTCAAGCCTTCCTCTAAGATGGCTCGGTGAATATTGTTACTGGCAGGAAAAGTCATAAATGCCGATGCGGCTGGCACAGAGGCAAAAGCAATCGAAATAAATAGTGAAAATGCCAATATTTGCCGCGAAAACTTAGAGCAGTAAACAGTCATTCTAAAGACTTCCTTTGGCAGCAGCAGCTTCAATCTCAGGCGAATTCTAATAGACATAATTTATACGTACAATTTTATTCGCGTAGTTTCGTAGTGCGTACTTTAACCGATTGCACAGCACGGAAAACAGTCAATTCTAAATACCAGCTTAATTCCGGAGGCGTTGTCAAGGGGAAAGATATAATCGGTGCATTAGTACACGGAGTTGGTTATGTCTCAACTTTACCTAACTGTCCTGTTTATTATTGCCGGGGGAATTGGTGCCGTTATTGGTGACAGACTGGCGAGAGGTAGATATCGCCAATACTTTTGTTTAGGAACCCTGCTTGTTACTGGTGCCCTACTTTTTGGCCTCGCTGCATTATTTAGCAATTGGCCAGATAGCTGTCTTGTACTTTCAATTGTTGTGGCATTCTTTGGTTTGATTTTGACCATTGGTAATGACGTTTGCGATCAATTCACCG
>CALRJJ020000105.1:0-10682 GCA_943367505.1 Flavobacterium psychrophilum
ACACCAATAGTTCCACCGTGGGCCTCAATTATCGACTGACAAATAGCAAGCCCCAAGCCAGTACCAACCCGCGCGTCACTGGCGTTGGCCTGCCCATAGGCCTTAAAAATCTGCGCCTGTTTCTCTAGCGGTACGCCGCGCCCATTGTCGATTACGCTAAATTCCACTTGACCATGATCTGGCACTATCCGCAGCAGAACAGTTCCACCTTTGTACGAAAACTTAATGGCATTAGAGATAAGGTTAACTATTACTTGCACCACCCGCTCGAAATCAGCTAATACCATTAGTGGTGCCACTTGCACTTCTAATTTGATACCCTGATTCAGAGCATAATCAACCAACGAGGCAATGGCAGAGTCGGCTAAATCGCTGGTCTTGGTCGGCACCAAAGCACCGACTAACTTACCCGGTGCTAGCTCTTCCAGACGCAGCAATTCGTCGAGCAAACGCAATAGCCGATTAGCGTTAAGTACAAATTTCTGCACCCGCCCCTGTTCTTTTTCTGTCTTTACCTCAATACCTAAAAGCATCTGCTTCACTTTCAGGATAGGCTCACCAAGGTTGCGCCAGAGCAGCTGAAGAAAGTCTTTTCGCAAATTCTCGAGCTTGACTTTTTCACTGACATCTTCAACAACCACAAGAGTCTGATCGACTCCAGCGAGATCAGCGACCGTAAGCTCGCAAGCAAGAGCCACATTCTTCTTACCAGCAATCTGGGTACGCAACTGACTTACCTGCCTCGCCTTGGTAAGAACATCGTTATCGCCAAAAACGGCATCGACGGAGCGCTCAGACGAAGCAGAATAAGTATCGAGCATCTGCTCCATACGTTCATTGGTAGATAGAAATCCCCCAGCTTGATCAACAACCACCAAGCCAATCGGCAAATTGCGCATCAACATGCGCACATCATTTTCTTTTTCTCTCAGCTCTTCCTCTCGCAGTTTAGCGGCACAAATATCGCTAACAAAGCAAAAAGTAGATTGATCGGCCTCTGACCAATAGCATGAGAAGCGGCTTTCTAAGAGTGAGCCATCATGACGTTTGACCGCTAGCTCAATAGCAGAGGAGTGATCTAGCTGGGGCAACGATGAAAGGAAATCACGCAGTGCTTGTCTACTTTCAACAGGCACCACAGTCTGCCAGGGCGCACCTTCTAGTTCGTAGGGCTGATATCCCCATTGCGAGCTAACAGCAGCATTTAAATCTCTTATGCGCCCCTCTGAATCAATTTTGAAAATAACATCTAGGGCATCCTCTATCAGCGTCGTTTCATAGCGTGCCGAGTTACCCAAGGTCTGAATCATTTCTCGAAGAAGCTTATCGAGGCTTCCTAGTTCATCGCAAGTTGGCGGCAAAGCTTCCAACTCTTCTTCATTTTTATATCGCTCAAGATTCAGAGCCAAGGCTGTTACGCCTTTTCCTAAGGGCAGAAAGAAAAGTGCCAGCAAAGTAATGGTGAATATAAGATCGACGACACAGACGCCAGCCAGAACACCCTTGACAATAAACAGCGTCTTTGATTCTGCAATCAACTGCTCTGGCGCCATGGCTTTGTAGCGAGCCAACAGCTCTTGATAGTGCTGAGAAACTTCTGGACCCAATACAAGGGATGAAGGATCTAATTTAACCTTGCTCTGCCAGTTCTTATCGCTAACATGACGGCGTTCTTCGCGGTAGACAGCGTCAGCGGCACCATAAATCTGCTCTTGCACTTTCAAGATTTCTGCGGCGGCCGCATCATTAACCGCCAGAGATTTAAGCCGACCAAACTCTTTTTCTAAGCGCGAGGAAAGCGAGGGCCATTCGGCTGCAGCGGCTGCTGGATTGTGGAGGTCTTTAGAGAGATCAAAAATAAGCAGGATGCCAAATTCTTGCGTCAAATTGGCAATTCGAGAACTAGTAGAAATCACTGCCAGGCGATGTCTTTCACCTGCAAACTTGGTATCAAGGTCATGCAATAGAAAAATTATCAGCTGAGCAAAGGCGAGCTGATAAACGAGCACAAAGACCACTGCTAGCAGTGCATTTTTGGCAATAGTTCGTTGCCTGAACACACCAATTGACATGCCATCCAACTCTCACGGTCTAATCTTATTGCCACTATAACATCTGTAACTGGCAAGCCAAGGGTAATAGCACTGACATGCAATAGGTGGGATAATCCAAAGGCTTTTTACAGTTTGGTGGAGAAAGATAAATGCTTACAGGCTTCAAACGCTCAGCTAACTTGGCAACACAGATAAAATCAGGTGCCGCCAAGGTCACAATTGGACAGATCTTGACTGCCCTTGCCTTAGCCAACGTTACCAACTTAGGTCTGCTCAATGGTGCACCGTCGAATGCCGCCTACGCAGCTGCCCCAGCCAAAGCCACAAAAACCACAGTCAAAACCACCAAAACAGCTAAAAAAGGTGCCAAAGAAAATCCAGAGGCCTACGCCGCACTGAAAGAAGGCGTAAGACTTCTCAATGACCACAAGGGTCAAGAAGCTCTAGCCAAGTTCGACGAAGCAATCAAACTGAGCCCCAACTATGCGCGCGCTTATGCCAACCGTGCCAACGTCCATATGCTTGCTCGCCGTTACAAATCTGCCGAGGCCGATTGCAGCAAAGCAATCAGCTTAGACCCCAAACTTTATATGGCGTACCTCAATAGATCTTGGGCTGAAATTGAATTGGGTCAATACACAAAAGCCGCTGACGATGCCAGCAAGGCTATTGCTCTGCAGCCAAAGTTGACCATGGCCTATGCTAACCGTGCCCGTGCTCTCAACCACCTCGGCCGCCACAAAGAAGCTGTCACAGACTGCGACAAAGCCATACAACTGCACCCTAAATTTAGCCCAGCCTACGTCAACAGAGCCCATGCTTATGTTGGCTTGAAAGAGTACGAAAAGGCAGTGGCCGATAGCGACAAAGCGATTGAACTCAATCCACTTTCAGCCCGCGCCTATGCCAACCGCGGCAAAGCCTACAGACATTTGGGCAAACTTGATCTAGCCTTGGCCGACAGCAACAAAGCAATTGAACTAGACAGTAAGTTAGGTTCAGCCTATGCCAATCGCGCCGCCACTTACACCTTAATGTCAGTAAAAGACCTGAAGACCGCCGCAGAATATGGTTACAAGGCAGACCGCGAAAGCAAATAGTCACCAACTTAGCTCTACGCAAAAGCCTCCTAGATTGGGGGCTTTTTGCCTACTTGGCTAAATTCTGAAATCGGTGTTAAAACCAGAGGGTTGTCACGTGCAATCGCTAGGATAGTAATACCTTCAAACAGGTTATAGCAAAAGTGCTTCCACTCGCAGACGACAACCCCACACAGTCATATCCCATAGTCAATCATCTTTTGATCGCGGCTAACATTGGCGTTTTTATCTGGACCCTAGCCGCGGGTCTCTTCGCCAACGATACAGAAATGAATCGCTATTGCTTTGTGCCCAATCGTTTCCTCGGGCACGTCTCAATACAAGAATTCTCCACCTTCTTCTCTGCCATGTTCATGCACGCGGGCTTCGCCCATCTCATAGGCAATATGTGGTATCTCTACATCTTCGGCGATAACGTCGAAGACCGCATGGGCAAAGAGAACTATCTACTTTTCTATTTGAGCTGTGGTGTGCTCGCTGCTCTTACTCACATTCTCGTTTATCCCACTTCAAGCATTCCTTCACTTGGTGCCAGCGGAGCAATTGCCGGGGTGTTAGCTGCATACTTACTATTATTTCCTGGAGCCCAAGTGACAACCTGGATCACTTGGTACTTCAGACCAAAGCTCCCAGCCTGGGTTTTGATTGGTGTCTTCTTTGCCATGAACTGTATTAACGGCCTATTTGGCCAAGATAACCAAGTGGCATGGTTCGCTCATATTGGTGGCTTCCTTGGTGGCATGCTGCTTTTAAAACTGGTGATGCGTCATGCCGAAAAACCAGGCGAAAGTGCAGAAGTAGATATATCGCAGAATTCCCTGCCTCTAATGGCAACAGTAGTAATCGCCCTCTATGGCATCGGCGCGGTCGGCTACGCTATCTATCCGCATCTCAATCTCACAGGCAAAAGCACACAAACCGAAACTAATGTGCCCATTACAAAAAGTGCAACAAAAACTACAGCGGTAGCAGGCAGCGCAAAAAAAGTGGTGCCAACAACACAAAAAACAACATCATCATCTTCAAGGGGCAAAAAGCCGCACCCTGATTCTCACAAAACTCATCATAAAACAAGTTCACAGCCTAAGCCAAAAGCAAAGGGCCCTTCAGAGAAGAGCCCTCACTAAAAATAGTCAACTAATCAGACTTAAAATCTACCACTTATAAGTCTTGATACCATATTGCGGATCGAAAGGGGCTGGAGCTGGAGCTGTTGTGCCATACAAGCCACCAGACTCAGTTTCAGCACCGCTACCATAAACACCACCAGACTCACTGCTGGCTCCAACTTCGGCTAGGCCGCCAGATTCAGACTCAGCGCCGTTATTGTAAACGCCACCAGATTCAGATTCGGCACCACTGTTGTAGACACCGCCAGACTCAGATTCAGCACCACTGTTGAAGACGCCACCAGACTCGTTACCACCACCCATGATAAACCCGCCAGATTCGCTTTCTGCCAAAGCTGGAACGGCACAATAACCGATCAAAGCAACTGCCACAGCAAACCGCCCAAGAGTGACCACAACTGAATTTTTCTTTGTCATATTGCCCTTCCGAAGAACCATTACTGCTACAAGGTGATGTACCAATCAATTATACCCTCTGCTCAGCAGAATAAAGATTGAACAATTACGGCCAGATATCAAGCAGGTTTATTAGCTTTAACAACGTTTCCACCAGCAGACTGAGCGTCAGCCAAGGAAAGCTGACTGGCGGCAAACAAAGTATCAAAAGTCTGCCGTCCTTCAGCCATGGCGGCAATACCTACACTGGCCGTCTGCGGATACCAGAGGTCATCCTGCTTGGGCAGTGCCTTGCCAAGATTCATCAAAGCTTCGTTAATGCGCTTACGTGTGCTGTCGACAATTCTGAAAGCTTCATCGGCTGACACATAAGGCAAGCAAACGACAAATTCGTCCACTCCCCAGCGACCAATAACATCAATTGGCCGGGCATTGGCCTTAATCGCCTGAGCCACAGTCTTAATAATGGCATCGCCACTGGCTGAGCCGTACAAATCAGGCGAGCGCTTATTTAAGTCGAGATCAATCACAGCCACACTAAGGTCATAACCACAATACTTGGCCCGGGCCACTTCTTTTTCAAAAATACTGGCTGAGCTGCGACGGTTGAGCAAACCAGTAGCGCTGTCTTCTGTTTCTTTCGCTTCAAGATTGGCCACAAGTTGTTCGACTTCGGCCAGTTTGGCCAAGTAATCGGCAATGGCGAGCAAACTATCAAGCACTTGCTTGTTCCAGCCACCCAACTCACCCTGCTGCAAGACCAACAAGCCGGCTCGGCGCTCGCCGGTGGCTTCTGACTGCACTCTCAGTGGAATCAAATAACTCTTCTGCGGACCAAAACTCTCCCAGACGCGCACAAAGTAGTCGCGCAGCGGCTCATCGAGATCTTGAGCATACTCAGCAAGATTTTCAACAGTAGAAAGCTCATCAGAATTAGCTATCAATTGCTCTGCTAACTTCTGCCCAATAGGGCTAGCAAAATGATGGGCAATAGCGCCAACGCCGGAAGCCATATATTCAAAAACTTCGATGTCAGGCCGCTCAGGTGAAGTGACAAAAATAAAGCAGCGTGATGACTCGAAAACTTTGCCGATACGCTCGATTACACTTTGAATATCACCAGCATAATTCCACGACAAGTGCTTGCTGCTGCGCAGAACACTGCACAAAGCCTTAAGCACTCCATCTGAATTGAATGGCCTAAAATCAAGTTCAGTTGTCTCTTTCGATTTCAATGTCTCACCTTAGAAGTTCGAGAGATGCAAACGAGATACCAAGACCCTGTATTTCAGAGCCTTACGCTACGAACCAACAAACGGATTCTCTTTCTTCTCAGTCCAAATATCAGTATCTGGGCCATGGCCAGTTACAACTCTGGTACTGTCATCAAGAGTAAACAAGCGATTCTTAATCGAATCAACGATTTGCTCAAAGGAGCCGCCCCAAAGATCGGTGCGACCGATTGAACGTTGAAACAGAGTGTCTCCGGCAAACAAAACGCTGTCTGTATCTTGCAAGCAAAAACATGTAGAGCCTGGTGTATGGCCAGGAGTATGAATCACCGAAGCCTTATGCTTACCAATAATCATCTCTTCTTCGTCTTCGAGGAAATGATCAACTGGTAGCGGAGCTTCAGCCTTGAAGCCAAATCTACCGGCTTGCATAGTGAGATTATCGTAGAGGAACTGATCACCTTTGCTCAAGCAAATGAGGGCACCAGTCTTCTCTTTCATAGCCTTTGAGCCAATGATATGGTCAAAGTGAGCGTGAGTATGCAGCAAATACTTAGCAGTCAGATTGTGCTTCTTAAGAGCAGCAAGAATGACCTCAACGTCGCCGCCTGGATCAATCACTACAGCTTCGCCAGTTTCTTTGCAACCAACTATCGAACAATTACACTGCAAAGGACCAACGGGAAAGCTTTCGAGAATGAGACTCATTCAAACATCTCACTCACAGATGAATCATCATGAATACGCCAAATGGCTTCACCAAGCAATTCAGCCACTGATAAAGCGACAATTTTCTTGGACATGTGAGTCATATCGTGAGGAATTGAATTAGTGACAATCAATTGCTCGATGGGTGATTCTTCTAAACGCTCATTGGCTGGGCCCGAAAGCACAGCATGAGTAGCGCAAGCAAATACTCGGGTAGCGCCTTCTTTTATAAGAAGCTCTGCGCCCTTGACCAAGGTGCCAGCAGTGTCGACCATGTCGTCAACCATGATGGCTGTTTTGCCTTTGACGTCACCGACCACGCTCATCACTTCAGCAACGTTATGCTTGGTGCGGCGTTTATCGATAATGGCGATAGGGGCGTCATCTAGCTTCTTAGCAAAGGCCCGGGTGCGCGACACACCGCCGACATCAGGAGAGACAAGAACCATATCGCTCAAATTCAAGTCACGAACATATTTGAGCAGAACAGGGCTAGCATATAAGTGATCGACCAGAATATTGAAGAAGCCCATAATCTGCGGTGCATGAAGGTCAAGGGCAACCACCCTTTGAGCGCCAGCAGTGGTGAGCAAGTCGGCAATGAGCTTAGCAGTGATAGCTTCGCGGCCAGCGGCCTTTCTGTCTTGGCGGCCGTAGCCGTAATATGGCATTACTACAGTGATGCGACCGGCTGAAGCACGCTTCAGGGCATCAATGAGAATGAGCAGCTCCATCAGGTTTTCGTGAACTGGAGTGCAAGTAGGCTGAATAATGAAGCAATCCATGCCCCGGACGCTTTCTTGCAACTGCACATAAATCTCGCCATCAGAGAAAGGCTTGATTTTAATCGGTGTGAGCGGCAGGCCCAGGTGATCGGCCACTTCCTTGGCCAACTCGGGATTGGCGGTCCCCGCGAGTATCTTCAGCTCAGGCTTTACGCCTGGTAAAGAGGTCTGTCTGGCAGGCATTTGAGCAACCATGCTAATCCCCAAGGAGAGTCAATGTCAGGTATGTAACTGGGCAGTGTAATTATAACGGAACTTCTATTCTGACAACCAAACCTGGCTGAAGTATTACGCTTTTACGCAGGCTAAAAGCGCTATTTTGGCGCCCCAGAGCCAATTAATGTGGATAAGTTTATTAACTTGGGGATTAATCGATATAAATTCACGAGATCTGCTCCGGGACTGCCTGACTAGTAGCTGCTGCTGAGGACTCTACCAAAAGAATGTGATGAAAATGTCTGGAGCTTTCGGTAATTTCAGCGCGTATTTTTTTTGATATTAGGCAGACATTGTTTCGTCACAACCTAAGTCTTAAAGTCGTAAATTAGATTAGCGCGCTCGAAATATCAAAATATCGACATAGTAACGAATAGAGCGGTTAGACGAAAGAAAATTCCGGAAGATTTCATACCGCGGCACAGATACATAAAGACCAAATAGAGGGAGTTCAACTATGTCAAGTTCATCGAGAGGAAGGCAGGAATTCGACGAATTCGTTGAGTACGGAACTATCGCGGCCATTGCAACACTGAATCCTCTTGTCGAAGAAGCGCTTGGAGCAGCCTACAAGAGGGGAGCTTCTGGCAGCGCCGAAAGAGCATTTGCCAGCTATGAACTTCAAAAACTTGACCTTGATCTCAATGGAGACGGGCAGAGAGAAAAGAGCCTCACACTTAAGCAGACGCCATTTCCCCGTAACTTGGACACAATAACCGTGGGCGGTACAGGCCGATGTGCGGCGAATTATTATATAGGTATTCGTAACTTCACTTGTGACTTGAATAACGACGGCGCCACGGACATGAGAATCTATATGAATCGGACTCGGTTTGGCGGGCTCAAAGACATCTCGGTTGACACCAATGGAGATGGCAAGCCGGACCACAGGCTAACCAGAGACAAAAGAGGTTTTGGTAGACTCGAAGGTATAAACGTCGATCTCGGCGACGACGGGACTATTGATGGACACGTTAAGTTCATTCGCAATGACTGGGGACATATAGACAAGATTGTGTTCGGACAACCAGAAAAGAAGCCGCTCAATGCTAATTCCGGAAAAAGATTAGAGCAGAGCAAGTAAAGTAAATAACAGTGCGAGCTAAAAGAACGGCGTCACGCCCTCGGCGGAAAGATTGAGGGAGCCCAATAACGCACATTTAACGTGCAGATAAGAAAGACCACCCTGTAAATAGACAGCAAAAGGCGGCCGCAGCGGCCCATCGGCTGAAAGCTCAATAGTGGCGCCCTCGACGAAGGTTCCACCAGCCATAACTACCTGGTCAGCGTAGCCAGGCATCGAACTAGGCTCAGGCGATACATGGGCATTGACGGGCGAGAAGCTCTGCAAGGCTCGACAAAAATTGATGAGACGCTCGCGATTACCAAATTCCACAGCCTGAATAATATCGTAGCGATCGGCAGCCGGGGCAGGATGAACAATCATGCCCAACTTCTCAAAAACGCTGGCCACTAACATGGCGCCTTTAACAGCCTGGCTGACCACTGATGGTGCCAAAAATAGCCCTTGCAATACCGGTCTATTTTGATTGAAAGTAATGCCAAGATGGCCGCCAATTCCTGGTGCAGTCAGCCGCAACAATGCGCCTTCCACCATGTCTTTGCGCCCAGCCACGTAGCCACCAGTGAGAGCCATACCACCACCGGGGTTCTTAATCAAAGAGCCCGCAATTAGATCGGCACCAACAGCGGTGGGTTCTTGCTCTTCAACAAATTCGCCATAACAGTTATCAACAAAGGTCGAAGCCTTACCATCCACTGCTTTGATAGCGGCAATATATTTAGCAATATCTTTATTGCTTAGAGTCTGCCGACTCATGGAATAGCCACGGGATTTTTGAATGTGATAAAGCTTGGCTGGTGCTGCCGCTTTGATCTGCTGCGAAAGTTCTTCTACGGAAAGATTTGGGTCTAAAGCAAGCTCTTTGTATTTCACCCCAAGAGCAGTAAGCGAGCCTCGTACTGGCTCTTGCGTGGTGCCACCAGCTCCAATTACTTCTTCTAAAGTGTCATAGGGCTTACCAGTTAAGACCACTAGTGTATCGCCCGGTTCCAGATTGCCAAATAATGCACAAGCAATAGCATGAGTACCAGAGACCATCTGCATTCGCACCGCCGCAGCTTCAGCCTGCAGAACAGAAGCAAAGACTTTATCGATCATTTCTCGACCGATATCATCGATACCATATCCGGTGCGCTCGGCAAAATACTCTTCGGTTACCTGGTGCTCTCGGTAACTATCTAAGACTCTCTTCTGATTGACGAGGGCAATGCGATCCATTCTAGCGAAAGCATCTTTTAGCTCGCCTTCGGCTTGCTCAATCAAATTTTCGAATTGCACCGGGGCCACCTGTTTAAAGTTTGCGTGTCTGTTTTAAGGAAAGCAGCGAATTCTATAGTTCGCTATTGCCAACCTATATTAACTCAATTGGCCTGGCGAAAAACTGAACTTTAAGAGCCTTTCTGACGTTTATATAGGTAGCCGTCACTAATGGGGAAAGCTAATGGTTAATCATGCCTGGCAAAGTGCATGTTCAATTGCTCAAAATATTGAAGCCCGGCTAGTTATGCTATTGGGAACAAGGCCATGCCAACTCTGCGATAGCACAATAGTTCCACCGCCTTTGTCATTGGAAGTAATCTATCAATCTAGATTTATCTGCCAGGCATGCCTAAAAGGTCTAAAGTCAAAGACACCAATACTGGTCAGCCTGGGCCTGGGTCAAGATGTTAGCAATCATATTCGCTGCATCAGCATTTGCCCTTACGAGGGCACGGCGCGGCAGGCCATTCGAGCCTTTAAATATCAAGATAAGCAAGAATTAGCGAGCGACTTAGCACGAACCCTTGAGGCTGGTCTGGAATCGCTTCTACAGCCCATCAATCAGCCTAGCAAGAGAAGCGGCACACTCATCCTCATTGCCGTTCCCCTCCACCAAACAAAGCTAGAGGAGCGGGGCTTTAATCAAAGCGAACTAATCACTAGAGAGCTAAGCAAACGCACAGGCATCAGATGCGATACCAGAGCACTAATCAGAGC